>JAYEIM010000445.1:0-5098 GCA_034660095.1 Campylobacterota bacterium
TTTCGTGATATTCTAAGTCAAATAATCCTAACATTTATGAAGCCTTATTGATGATATATAGTTATTATTTTATCTAAATTATGGTTTTTATTTGGTTAGGTGGGTAGTTTTTAGAGATGCCCTATAAGTAGTATTATTTTTGTATCCTCTTTTTTTTGCTTTTTTTGAAAGGCATACTAATGGAATATAAAAGTAAAAATGATTTAATGGGTCATTTATTAGGCAAAGCAAGAAAATGGCATTGGGGCTATTTAAAGGCTATAAACAACGAAGATGAAGAGTTTAATAAGAAATACACATATAAACACAAAGTAAGTAGAGAAAGATTAAAGCAACATATTCAAGAGACACTATCTATAAGTAATTTTATAGAGATTCTTGAAAATGAAGATGAGCTTAATAAGCTTGTTAATTCAATATATAAACTTGCTACAAATGAAGAAGCTTATAAAGAATGGAAAAGTGAATATAACGATAGATACTATAGAGAAAAAAGAAGAAGAGGAGACGAATTGACACAAGAGCAAATCAATAAAAACTTTCAAGCAAAAAGAAAAAATAAGTCTAAAACACTTGTTTACAATATTGCATATAATTTCAAAGGTAATGATAAAAAGATTACTGCAAATGCAATATATGAATTTATGCAAGGTTTAGAAAATGGCTTAGGGCTTACACAATGTAAAAAGTACTTAAAAGAGCTAAGAGATGAGGATAAGATATAACTCTATAATATAAATAGCTTAAAATGTAATAGTATCAATATAAAGGCTACAATATTAACTTATTTTCTATGGTACTATTTCACAAACTTTTTTCTATTTATAGTGAGTGTTCTAAAAAATATGAGAAAGATTCTCACGAATATAAAAAGTGTAAAGAGCTTAAAAACATTAACGATCAATCATTCCAAGAGTTCTTGGATAAGAACCAACAACTGTTGGAACAATATATCGAAATGTTAGAGAACTTTCATAATCAACAATTTTTAATGCAAATGAATATTATGCAAAAAAAGATAGATGATGAGATAGAGAACTATATCTCTTTTGATGAACAAATGGAGTTTTTAAAAGAGTTTTTTGAGATTAAGGTATTATTTGAGAATATCGATAATGAGTTCAATAGGTAGTAATATCACAAATTTAAGTTAATATTAAGTCCCTAGGTAGATTTTAAGATACTTAAAAATATTTTTGTATAGTAGAAGTAAGGCTTAATTTTACAAAATATATAGAAAAAACAAAAGGGTTATATAAGGGAATTTATTCCCTTGTACGAACGAATGAACCACTTTAGTGGTCATTTAGTGAGTCAATAATCGTTAATTATTATCGGTAGTGATTTTTTGCTTAAAATTTGAATGTAAATATATGGGGATATGTTTATATGAAAAATTTTATCAATGTTAGAGTTCAAGGACATAACAATTCAAAAAATATAATCGCAATTGCTCACAACATCAGGTATCAAAAATCTCTTAGCAGCATAAATGAAGCTAACAATATTTTTATAACTAATGGTGTACAAATTGAGATCACTAAAGATAATAAAAAAGGTATTACAAATACTTTAAAGGCTATGTATAGAAAAGATAGAGCTATACATAATGAAATCTATAAAAGCCATAATAAAAGGAACCTAAGAGAATCCAAGGGTTCTTGGTGTGAGGGTGTCTTTACATTTAGTGAAGCTATACATCAAGACTTACATAATAAGTATAGTTTAGATGAACTTATAGAGGTAGCAAACAATTCTTTAAATGAGATAGCTAGTAAATATGGTGGGGAAGTAAAATATATGGTACTTCACATGTGCGAAAAGGTGCCTCACTTTCATTTTCAAATATCTAATTTTGATACTATGGGTAGAAGCCTTACTCATACCAATAAAAACAAAGAATTTCTTAGTGAGCTTCAAGATATAGGATATAAACATTTTAAAGTATTTGGTATGCAAAGAGGTATCAAAAAAGATTCATCTATTGGATACGACTATATTTCTCCAGGAAAATGGCATAAAAAACAACTTATTAATATAAAAGACAATATAAGCTCTAAATCAAGTGAAATGGAACAAATCGACCAAAGTATCAAAGAGTTAAAAACTTTGAGAAATAGCCTATCTAAAAGCTCTAAATTAGCTAAAAATGAAAAGAAGTCAATCTATAGTGATATAACCAAAGCACAAAAACAATTAAGAAGCCTTAGAAAAAGTTTCCAGATAGAGAAAAAGTCTTATTTGGAATTTCAGAAAAAAATTGATCTGTTATTTAAAGAACACCACTCAAGATTTGGAGATAATGCAATTTTAAAAGAGAAGATTTTAGAGGAACTTGGGGAAGATATTATGTTAAAAGCTTCTCAAAAAAGATTGGAACAACAAAATAAGAACCTAAAAAATCAAGTTGAATACTTGCAAGAGATATCTCAATCTAAGGTGGATTTTCAAAATGCCTTTATTGAGGAAGAAGAAAAAAATAATGCTTTAGAGAATAAGCTTATTGTAGCTAATAATACAATCCAAAATCAGAAAGAAAAATTAATTGCTTTAAATAATGATAATATAAAAGGCACTATTTTAGAGAACTCTTTAGTTCATTTGCAAGAGTGCCTTTTTCATCAATAATAAAACCTTGTTCATAGGCTCCATAAAAAGCGATTATTATTAATTCTTTATTTTTATTAATCTTAAAATATGAAAACTCAAATTCTTGTATTTTTTCTTTTTTGATAAACTTAATGTATCTAATATCATAGTTTTTCGCTATTATTTTTTTAAAATAAGGAATACCAAAGTAGTCTGTAAAAAAACAATAATTTTTAAGAGAACCATATCTTATATATAAGTTAGAATACTTCTCATTTATCACATCTTTAATTGTAAAATCAAGATCAATGCATTGATCATTTTTAGTATTATAAGTTGGATTATTAAGAATAATATCTTTTAAAATGCTTTGAGTCTTGATAGATAATTTCTTTTTATTACTATCGTAATTAAGTGAATGCTGTGTCGAATAGCATCCACTTAATAAAAAAATAGACGATAGAAATAGAAGATTTTTAAGCACTTTTCTCTAATGCTGCTTTAAGTTCTTTTGTTAGTTTCTTATCAGGATCTATAATGAAAGTATTTTGCTTTGCTCCCCAAATCTCAATTATACTAACTATCATTTCTTTACCTTTAACATAAGCTTGATATTCTGTAAATTCATAATTACCAACTTTTGTAGTACTTAATTTTTTTACATCTTCCGCTTTAAATATTCTTTTTGCCATTTGTTCAAAATAACCAGAAGGTAAACCATTCCAACCACATGCACTTTTTAAAGCGATGTGATCAATATAAAGATAGCCATATTCTGGATGTTTTGCTTCGATTAATCTATATTTGTTTTGTATACATTGCCCTCCAAAGCTTCTATAGTTAGGGTTATGTAATTTTATGTCAAAAGTTTTATCATCTTTTAACTTTAAAGATAATGTTTTTACTTCATTGTCATATTTAACTAATGGTGTCATACAACCACTAAAAACAATGAAAAAACTACACCTAAAAAAATACTATTTATTTTTAACATTACTAAATTCCTTAAGTTTTTTTACATACTACCAATATTGTCTTTATATAATACTTAAGCTATATTTAAGAAAAAATGACAATATTACGACAATATTAATATTTTATATTATTAGTAATATTAAGCTTTAATTCTAACTCTTGACCTTTCATATATGTATCTAAGGTTAATGACTCTTTATCGTTCTTTGTATGTCCTACAACCTCTTGAACAATTGGAACTATCATATTTTCATTACGATTATTATTGATAGCATTTTCAATAAATGTACCTCTTAGAGTATGTACATTAAGAGTGTCATTTTCTTTTTTTTCTTCTTCTATAGCTTTATATAGTTTGGTTCTAAGTCGTTTTTGATATGCATTTTCTGTACAATTCATCATAGGAAAGTTTGTATCTAATACCATATCAAGGATTTCATAAGATATTGGTACTTTTCTAATCCCTGCAATAGTTTTGGAATCTTTAATATCAAAATAATGTATATTATCTTCTATTTTTATATCATCATTAGTAAGGGCATGAAGTTCACCAGATCGCATACCAGTGTATGCTAATATTTTAAAAATCTTATTATATGTAGTGTCTTTATAGTCATAGTTTAGAATCTTTTGAACTTCATCTTTTGTATAGTTTCGAGCTTCTTTTTTTCTCTCTTGTTTCTCTTTTTTTTCATCCATTAACTCTAAGCCTTTTGCATTATCATTTTTGAGTTCATTTCTATCTATAGCCCACTTAATAAAGCCTCTTAAATGCCTTGTATACTTGTTAATTGTTCTATTGCTTCTTTCTCCATTATTTAACCATTCTTGCCATTCTTCGAACTCTATGAGCTTAATTTCATCGATATATTTAGTATCAAAGTATTTTTTTAGTAGTTTAAAGGTTGTAAGATAATCCCCTATAGTTTCTTTGGTTACTTTATTTCGTTTCTCTTTATTTGGTATATATTGGTTCTCTAATAATCCAAATGTTAAGGGATTGGTTGATTCCTCTGCAATTTCTACTTTTTGTTTTACATCTTGATAGTGTTGGATAGTTTGTTGCATTGTTGCTTGCTGCATATTTGCAACAGTAGCCAACACTTGTTTTAATTCATCTTCCGTATCATATTCAAAGATAAGCTCATAATCTTTAGTTTTTAGTTCAAACAACTCTTTTTCCCCTAACATTTCTAATATTTTTTTTCGATATAGAGCAACTTTGATATTTTTAGTTCTAAGACTAACTCGTATAAGTCTATTTTTTAGTCTTCGTCTATAGTAATATGTAGTATTGACTTTATATAGTCGTTTAATAGTATCATACTTTTTATCAAAAGTATCATAATCGGAAGCCAAATTGCTTGTTAAGTTAGTATTTATCGTTGTTTGAGGGGTTTTAGTTTGAGTGGCTCCGGCACGTGGGATCGAACCACGGACCAAATGATTAACAGTCATCTACTCTACCGCTGAGCTATGCCGGAATTTGATATAAAAGGATAAGGTTTTTATCTTTTTAAGTGGCAGAATTATA
>JAYEIM010000446.1:0-5015 GCA_034660095.1 Campylobacterota bacterium
TATTGATTTAAAAAATAAAGAAATAAAAAATAAAGTTGAATCTATTGAAATTAGGGACAGAGAAATAGAAAAATTAGAAAATAAAATTAGTCCTAAATTAAAAAAGAATTCACAAATTAGACATATGTAAAATATATTATAACCTTTTATATAATAAGCAAGATTTAACCTAGAGCTGCTTATAATATAAGTTGTTATGTGTTATAAAGATAACTCAGAGGGGACTGTTCATCCCCTTTTTTTATGCCTTAACAACTCTTACAATTACAATTAATACTCAAAACAAAACAAGAATCATAAAGCCATATTTTTAATAAAAATATAACTTTCTTATTCTGCCAAAAGGAAAGAAAAAGTTAAGGGTAAGAATGAATTATGTAATAATTCTTTATTCCTTTTAGGCTAGAGTATTTTTTTTAATATTTTCTATCTGAAAAGATAGGAAAATATTAAAACAAAATCTCAAAGAAGAGCCTAGCCCAGTCTTTATCTATGTTTATCTATATATTTAAGTAAAAAGGTGAAAGTACTAAAAGTGATGAAAGTTCTAAAATCTCCAAGAGTTGCCAAAAAAAAAAAAAAATAAAAGAATATCAGAAAAGCAGACTTTCATCACTTTTAGTACTTTCACAAGTGATAAAAGTGGTGAAAGTGATAAAAGGACAGATAAATTAAAAAGAATTATAAAAAAAAGACTGAAAGTTCTGGTTTTAATAAAACTTTTAGAAAAATTGCTTATAATTAAGTATATAATTATTGAATTAAACAAAATAACACATAACAAAAAGGGTTGCAATGAACAAGCAAACACAAACAGAAAAGGTTACAAATCTATTCTATTCTTTACCAAATAATACAAAGATTTCTAAGTATTTTTATCAAGATAAAGGTATCACAAAATTTAATGATAATCTATTCAGAGGTTCTGTCATAATACACACAAATAGTATTAAAAGCCTTGAAAAAGATTTTATGGTTTTAATGGGTGGAAGATGGAAACATATCACAGAAGAAAGTCTTATTAAATTAATTAAAAGAAACATTGTCAGTAATGAAAAAAACCTGCAATATTCAGATGGGCAATTTAAAAAAATAGTTGACATTATCCATGCTTCAATTGAGGAATTTCCTAGTCAAAATGAGATTTATGAAGTGCAGATTTCTAGTGAATATAAAGTCATTACAGACAATAAAGTATATTTAATTAAATATGATTATGACACAGGAAAAATAACTACAAGAAGTGAACCAAATTTAGGACAATATTATAATTTTGTAGCTTTACCGGATGATATTAATTTGTCTGGGGATATTGACTTAAATAACTATCAAATAGGCAATGATGCAATTGATGATTTTATGAATGATATAACAAGAAATGACACATCAATGGTCAAGAACTTACAAGAAATTGCAGGTTATTCTATGCTATTTGGACACCTTGAACCTTACATATATTTAGCAGTTGGTGGTGGCTCAAATGGTAAATCAGTATTTGCTACAATGTTAAGACAAATATTGGGTTCAAGTTCTGTAACATCATTAGAATTTTCAGATATTAACCAGCAAACCACACCAAAGCTTGAGAGCCACTTTTTGAACCTTCCTACAGAATTATCCGGTTCAAAAATGTTGCCTGAAAATATATTAAAAGCCATTACAGATGGGGAGCCAGTTTCAGCCAATGAAAAATACAAAGTTCCAAGGGATATAACTCCTATTGCAAAGCAGTTTGCACTTGCTAATGACCTACCTGCTATTAAAGATGCAACAGATGGTTTCTGGAGAAGAGCAGTTGTAATTCCTTTTGAGATGAAAGTAACAAAAGACAGTAAAAAGAAAAGAGGAAAAATATATTTTCAGGACTTATTTAAATCAGAGAAAGATAACCTAAGAAATTGGGCATTTATTGGGCTTTTAAGGCTAATTGAACAAAAAGGAATACATTCCCATTGTGATAGGATTTTAGAGGCTTCAAAGAAGTATCAATTAGACAATAACAATGCCCTTATGTTCTTAAAAGAATTTATAAATGATAAAGTTGTTCCACTTTTTACAAGGGATGAAGTTTACCAAAGGATGACAAAAGAAATCAGTTATGGGACAACAATGGACAGATTAAAACTACATTTTCAAATAAATGGAAATGGGGAAAATAGCTTATTAATTAGTGAATTGTATAAGTTGTATAAATTTTGGTGTTTAGAGGATGGATATAAGTCATTAGCACAAAAAAATTTCAAGAAAAAGTTAGAAGAAAAAGCAGGTTCACAGTATTTTGATTTTGATTTTGAAGTTAAAAAATCATCAGGCTCTGAAAAAATATTTTTTAATGAGAATGATTTTCAGCACATGTATAAAGTGAGTGAGCAGCAAAAGCAGTTAGAGTTAGATTTTGAAAACTAAAAATAATCTAATTGAAAATATATCAAAGTCAATAGAGCCTGATGATTTTATTGACTTAATTGGGGCAACCGGAACATCAAGTGGGCATTTACTAATTTCTCCACTATCTGATTCAACCAAAGACACTAGAAAACAAAATTTTTATTTAAACTATGATGATAATAAAGAAAAATGGTTTTTTAATTGTTTAAAAACTCAGAAAAAAGGGGATATGGTAGACTTGTATATGTTAATTAATAATTGTAATATTGAAACTGTTATTAGTCTATATAAAGATAAGGCTTTGGCTTTTGGCGGAAGTGTAAATTTGACAGCTAAAACAAAAAAAGAAAAAGAGGTTATTGAAATACCTAAACATTCAATTTCTAAAATTACAAATAAGTTTTTGTTGAAATATTTAGAGAGCAGAAAAATTAAAAAAATCCCAAATAATCTAAATCAAATATATATAAATGAATATAATAATACTAATATATGCATGAAAAATCATAGTGGTGGCTATGTAATGTCTAATGTAAATTACAAAGGGAATCTGAAGGGTGGAAAACAAGATTTGACTTTTGTTAGAAACAGTAATGCCAAAAAAGTAATTATTGTTGAGGGTATGTTTGACTATGCCTCTCTTGAGCAACATTTTGAAATAACACCAAGGACAGTCTCTTACATTATTTTAAATAGTACAACTAATTTAAAAAAGCTAATTGATGAAAGAACAATAGGGGTTATATATAATTTATTATTCATAAATCATACGGAATATATAATAGCACTAGACAATGACAGATCTGGAATTGAATCGTCAAATATTTTAAAAGGTTTTTTTGACAAGAATAAAATTAGTTCAAGGATTGTTAAACCGAAATACAATGATTGGAATGATGATTTAATGAATAATGTAGATATAAAAGAGAAATTTAAAAAACCAAATATAGTTAAATTGAATTTTTAAATAATTTCTTTTTTTTCCTTTTGGTAATAAAGAAAGTGTTAACTTTCTTTATTCTCTTCTAGTTTTTTTAGTTGTTTTCTTTGTCTTTCCAACTTCACTTGCTCTTTCAACTCTATAAGCATTTTGTTAAATGAATTTAGGTTAAAATATTTACTTTCAATTTCATCTTTTATTTTTAAAGATGTTAAAATTTTTTTATGAAAAATTGTAATGTTGTCATTATTAAATTGGTCTAGATTGTTTCTACAAGCTCTCCTTATACTTTTATCTAATTCTGAATCAAATACATTGTCTAATTTTTTATCTAATGCTGTTTTTTTTGTTCCCATTTTAGTCCTTTGTTATTTAATATATTTAATTATAAGTAGTTATATATATTTTTTTCTTTTTTTTAAAGTTTTTAAAAAATTTTTTTTAAGTTACTTAAAATCTTTTATGAAGTGGTTTACCACAATTAAAAGCACATACTCCTGTCAAGGGGTGCTAATGTGCCCATTAGCACCCCTAAACCAAGGTTTAGGAGAATGTGTTTTATTTGCTACAAGTAGCTACATAAAAAAGGAGAGTATATGGAAAGAAAATCAAGTATTAATATTAAAAGCTGTGATGAAACTGCGGCACTGCACAATGAGAGGGTATTTGCACCTGATTATTTAATAACAGAATCTAATATTGAAGTATTAGATTTTGATTGTAATATTACTAAAATGAAAGATAAAATAATTAATGATTATGAAGCTACAAATAGAAAAGGGCAATATCACAAATGGCAGGAGAAGAGTGTTCCAATTGTTGAGGCAGTTGTTAATACAAAAGCAGATACAACAATGGAAGAATTAGAACAAGTTAAAACTATGTTAATGACAGAATTTGGACTTGATACAATGAATATATCTAACCACAAAGATGAGGGTCATTTTGTTATAACAGATGATAAAACTGGGTATGAGTATGTAGTTAAAAGAAAAGATAACAAGAACTTTGTTAGAAGAGATGATGGTTCATCTGTGTCATATAAACATACCGATGAAGATGGTAAGGGGATAGAAGTATACGGAAAGCTAAAAAGAGAGTATAACCACCATGCTCATTTTATTATTAATAAGTATGATTTTAATACTCATAAAATGGTAAGACTAGATAAGACTGATATGATAAAAATGCAAACAAGGGTTGCAGAAGTTTTGGGAATGGAAAGGGGTAGATTTAACTCAAAAGCTGAGAGATTGGACCATCACAAATATACAGAGATAAAGACTAATGAAAATAACAATGCTACTTTAAATCTTAATGGGATTGAATTAAAAATTAAAGATGTAAAAAGATTTTTTAAGTTTAATAAAAAACTAGCTATATCATTAAAAAATATGGAACAAGCAGATTATACTTTACTATCTCAAATGCAGGGTCAAATAGGGAAAAAAGTAAAGAATAAAGAGTATGATAGTATGACAGATTTTCACAAAGATTTAAATAAGGTTATTATTGGTGTCCTAGATAAATCAGAAAGGGGTATTACCGGTAGTTTAAAATATGACAGTGAACATAGAAAAAAAATGGTAATAGCATTAAGAAAAGATTTTAAGAAATTTATGTCAAATGATACATTGGATTTAGAAAATACATTGTTAATTAAAAAGAATAAAGAGTTAAAAGAAGA
>JAYEIM010000447.1:0-4995 GCA_034660095.1 Campylobacterota bacterium
TAATTCAAACATCGCCTTTCTTCTTTTTATACCTCTTAATTCTCTTGCTTTTTTAACTTCTTTTGTTATATGTGTTAAATATCTTGATACTGAATTTGTAGTAAAATTTTTATTATTAGTATTTATATATTTTTGAAGTGTAAAATATTCTTTAAATGTTGATTTAATTTGTTTTGAAATATCAGATTGAATATCTTTTACATAACTAAGATAATCATTACTATATTTTGCTATATATAATTGTTCTTCTAACTCTTCTAATGTATATGAAGATAAGTTATATTTTTCAACTGTATTATCATTATAATTAGCAATAGCATTTTTAATTTCATTTATTGTTCCCATATTATCATTAAGTGGAAAATGTTCTAAATATTTAAAACTATCATTAATAATAGACACCTCATTTAATACCATCTCTTCAATATCTTTTTTAGTCGCTTTTCTTGCTGTTTCTAATGAAGTAATCTTATCTAAATTAATAAAAGATAATTGATTTTTGATTAGATAATATATTTTCTTTTCAACTTGCGTTTTTACTTTTTTATCTTTATTCTTAGGTATAAATTCACTTACTACATTTGAAGGAAGTATGCTTTTGATTTCATCTAATTTTTTGCTTATATCTTCTCTAAAAAAAGTATTATTATGTGGATCGTTTATTTTTGTTGTGTTTTGATTAATAAGTTCTTTTAACTTATTTAAGGTTTGTTTTTGTTGTCTTTCTTGTGTGATAGGCTTATCAAATACTTTTAATATCTCTTCTTCATTATTTAGTTTATTGTTAGCAATTAATTTATGATAAATTAGTATTGATTTTTTTGTATAATCTCTATCTTCAAATGTACCATTTATTTTTAAAAAAAATTGATATTTATTTTTTGCTTTATTAAAAGATATATGTATCTCTTCCACACTTTCATAGGCAATAAGAGTGTTAAGAGTTCGTGTAAGATGTTTAATATGAGATAGATATATATTCTTTGTATATCTTGGTATGGTGGGGTCTTTTTTTTCTTTATCTTTACTCATTGGGGGATTATATCAAAAAGTAGATATAAAAATATATTTATATCTCTTTTAATTTTTAAACTATCCATTATGAACAATAACTTTATCTTTAAATTTATCAATATATACAGCACTTGCTCTTAAATCCTTAACTATTTTTTTCCAATCTAAATATGAACTTACAGATAATGTATCATTGTGAAGTAGTCCCATTTCATCAAGAGTATCTAACATATCAGATAAACTCATATCATATATTTTCTCTTCTAATTTTTCCCCTAAACCAAATGTAGCAGTTAAATCTCTTAAATAAATATCTTTATCTCCAAAGTTATGATATATCTGTTGAATATCAGTAGTACCTATAAACATATATTCTTCATTATTTGTTTCTGCCCATAATTCAGGTGTAGTATTTTTATATACACTATACTTATCTAATATACTATCAAAATCACTTATTATTTGACTTACTGCTGTATCTCCATTTAAAACATAGTGATATAATATTTTTGTAGTTGTATCTTCTATATCATTTGTATTTTCAATTAATTCAACTAATTCACTTAAATTTTTTAAATTTGTTTTATATGCTTCTGTTCTCATTAGAAGAGCATAATTATCATCTACATCAGTTATTTCATAATCATCTGTGTTATTGTCTAAAAATTCCTCTACCTCTGTCATATCAAGTGGTAAATCAAATCTTTTCTCATTGTATGTTTCTAAATTTCTAATTACTGTTGTTGCTTCCATTTTAAATTCCTTTTGTTTTGTATTTTGTTTTTCAACATTTTTTATAATGCACCATTTTTTATCTTTTGCCAAGTTTTTAAAAAAATATTTTAAATTTTACATATCACACCTCCACAATTAAATCTATTAAGCAACAGATTTTAAAATTGGTTGGTATGTTGTTGTATTTATAGGAGTTTGAATATTTTGGATAGATTTATTACTCCAAAACCCTAAAAATTCATTTATTTCAGAAGTGTTTTTATCTTTACTATTTTTTTGACCTAAATTATTTTTTCTTCCAAAAGTGATATAGTTATCAAATCCCTTATTTAAACCAAGTTCATAAAGAAACTCACAATTTTCATTACAATAAATTACATTCTCAAAATTAGATAGTGTCTCTTTTAGCTTGTATTGAAATTTAATAGAGTTATCCATATTGTAGTTAATAACTTTCAAGTCTTTTTTCTTTGGTATATATGGACTATCACTAAATACTAAACCATTTTTAGGGATTGTAGGGTCATTTAATAATTCAAATACATCTTTGTTATATATCTCTACATTGTAGAAGTTTAAAAGAAAAGACCAATGTTTTATCATATGTGTTTTATCTTTTAGCGTTGTTTCATTATTACAATTTGTAAGGTCAATAGAACCATCATTGTTGTAATCTAATATTCCATTTGTAGATTTATTATTAAACATTAAAAATAAACCCGCTACTTCATAAATATCCATATTTTTATGGTTATTTAGTTTCTTCCCTATACTTTTATAGTAATCTCTGTATCTTCTATCTTTATCCCTTATTTCTTGAAGTTTAGGGTCAATTCTTGTTTTACAATTTTTATCTTTTTTATAGTTTCTTAACTCATCAGAAATAAGGTCATAATAATTTTGGTTAGTTTGTTGATAGTTTTCTAAAACTTTTTTATAATCTTTTTGTATTGCTAACATAGTTTTATAGATTAATGGTTCTAAATCATTAATAACATATCTTTTAAAATGTAGTTTTTCAATGTTTTTAAGTGTAATACCTCCACCACCAAAGAAACTATCAATTACAATAGGAAGTTTTTTATCTAACATTTTCATCTCGTTAAGTGTGTAATGAAATTGTTTTTTAAACTTACCTTTTCCACCTGGTCTTACAATCAAAACATCTCTTTCTCCTATTGTTTCAACAGCATCTTTTGAACCTATAATTTTAAATCTCATTTGTGTTGAATTTCTTGATTTCAACATTTCAAGACCTTTTATTTGAACTAATACCTTTTTTTCTATTTTTTTGTTCTTTTTATTTTCAACATTTTTATATTTATTAACAGTTAATGTAATGGTTCCACCATTTTTAAGGTGTTGAATATATTGTTTTCCTATCTCCTCTTTTGCATTTACATAATTGAGGTCTGGAAAATTACAAACATTTTTAATAATTGAGATATGGTTATCATTAATAACCACCTTTTTAGGTTTTCTACCTCTATTTGATTTTTTAGTTGGTTGAGAAACTTCTTTTTTCTCTATATCTACATTCCCAAAATCAACATATTTTAAAACTTGTTCTATAACAGGTTTGTATATATAAGGACTTACGCTATTTCCAATTTGTTTATTTGTTTCTGCTTCTGTACCTGCAAACTTGAAGTTAGGATTAAACCCCATAATTCTCATATTTTCAGAAGGGGTTAATTTTCTAATTACTCCATTTATCATATATTTATTAGAATTTCCAGTAAGAATAGCAGCGGCAATATATGGGTGCAATACTCTTTTATCAGTATCAAAAGAAATTTGATAAAATTTACCTGCATAATGTAGATTTTTTTTAATTTTTGGTTTTATACTTTTTGTAAAAACTTTATTTTGAGTAAAGTAAAGAGAATTATCTATTTTTGACTTATTTTTTTCTAATATATCAGCAACTGTAAATTCTAACTCTTTATGTTGAGGAAATTTAAAACCATTATCAATATTTTTTCTAATAGCTACTAAAATAAATCTATCTCTGTTTTGAGGAGCACCATAGTATTTAGGAGACATCTTTTTCCAATAAAAATTATAATCTTTACCATTTTCAGATAAAAATAACTCTTCAACCGTTAAAAGAGTTTGTCCTATTGTGTTTTTAAAATCTTTGTTAATTTTAGATTTTAGATTATTCTCATGTTTTCCTATATATTTTAAATCTGTTTTTTTAAACTCCTTTTTAGATAATTTTCTAAAAGTTTCAAATGTTGTTCCATTTTTTCTTTTGTAAGTATGAATATATTTATTATGATGTGTTAGTGAAAATACATTCTCCAAAATTAGGACTTTTGGTTGAATTTTTTGAAATAATTCTATTGCTACTTTTGTTAAATTACCACTTACAGAATCAAACCCTTTTCTGCTTCCTTGACTACTGTATTGCTGACATTCTGGTGTCATAACTAAAATATCTAAATCTAAATTTTCTTCAACATTATCAAGTAAAACATTGATATCATTAGTATGTTTTTTCACATCATAATTATTATTGGTATAATAAGTTTTATTTGCAGCGGCATCAATTTCACAAATCATATTAATTTCATAATCAATCCCTAATTGTTTAAGTGATTCACTAAATGCACCTATCCCATTAAAAACTGACATAACTGTTAGTTTTTTTCTTACCTCCTTTATTTTCTCTTTTATTTTTTGTTTAGAATTTGGGACTTTAAATTCTGATTGAATTCTTAACTTTCTTTCTCTAACTAAATTGTGGTGGTTAATTCTTTTTGTTGTGATTCTTTGTAGTAGTGTTTTCTTTTTCATCTGTGCTCCTATGTGTTTTGACAGGAGTATCTTATGAATATTTTGCTATTGTATTTAGAAATATTTATACTCATTGGGGGTATAAATATTAGATATAAAAAAAGATAGATAATTTAATATCTATCTTTTTATTAATTTAATTGTTTGCTATTTTTCTCCTCTCTTTTGGTTTCATAGTTTTAGAACCATATTTATTTTTAATCTCATTCATAGATTTAGTATTACCCATATTTTTACCTTTCATCTCGCCAAAATACCACATCTTTTTCTTACTTGCCCATTTAAAATCTAACTCTTTGAGTTTCTCTTTTATTTCCTTTGTATCTCCACTAACCCAAATCCAAGAACCAACTAATTCAATAGTAATATTTTCAAAATGTAATATAAGGCTAATAATCTTTTCTAACTCAATATCAATCTTAACACCACTACTAAAATATATTT
>JAYEIM010000448.1:0-21136 GCA_034660095.1 Campylobacterota bacterium
TATATATTTCATACATCTCACGACTATCATCAATACTATCTTTTAACAATCTTCCATTGTTTAATATATCTTGAATCAAAATAAAATTTTTTGCACTATTTAATACTACTATATCAATCTCTTTTTTTAATGCTATCTCTATCTTGTGGTGAACCATTAGATGTGTATCAAATAAATTATAGCCATCATTAATAAATATCGCTATATCTATATCACTAGTTTTTGTATTTAAATTAGAAACATAAGAACCAAAAAGGTATGCAAACTTTACCTCTTTCATATCTTTTAGTATTTTAATAACATTCTCTTCAATAATTAAATTTTCTTTTTTCATAATAATTATTATATTTAATCTTTAGTAAGGAAGTGATTAAATAAAAATACTATAGCTCCCTAAATCTATATCCGTTTTCTCTTAATTTAGTTCTTAACATCTCTTGATGCTCTTCCCCTTTTGTTTCAATACTTATAGTTATATTTGCATCACCAAAATCAAGTGTAACAGAGTTTCTATCATAATCAATTTGAACAATATTTGCATCTAAATCTTCAAATATATTTGTAAGCATTTTTAAACTACCTGGCTTATCTATAAGTGTTACAACTAAATTCATTTTACGAGACGATTTTACAAGACCTTTTTCGATAATTTGAGCAAGCATAGTTACATCAATATTTCCACCACTTAAAGGCAATACAACTTTTTTACCCTCTACATCAATTTTATTATGCATAATAGCAGCAGTTCCAGTAGCCCCAGCTCCTTCAACTACAAGCTTATGTTGTTCAAGTAAAAAGAGTATCGCTGATGCAATTTCATTGTCTTCAACTTCAACAATTTCATCAACTAAATCCAAAACATTATCCAACATTTTAGGTGTTACATCTCTTACAGCGATACCATCGGCTATTGTTCTTACAGATACTGAATCTATAGCTTTTTTAGCTTCAAATGATTCTTTCATAGCTCTTGCGCCTGATGCAACAACACCAATTATTTTAATATTTGGATTTAATTGTTTTGCAGCACTTGCAATACCACTTATAAGTCCACCACCGCCAATTGGAATAACTATAATATCTATATCTTTTATCTCATCAAATATCTCTAAAGCTAATGTACCTTGTCCTGCAATAATATCATCATCTGCAAATGGATGTACAAATACCCTATTTTGATCTTTTGCATAATCTATTGCATATTTATAAGCTTCATCATAATTGGTACCACGAAGTAAAACTTCAGCTCCATAAGACTTAACACCACTTACTTTTGTTAATGGCGTAGCTTCAGGCATAACAATAGTTGCATCTATATTAAAATGCTTTGCACTAAATGCTACACCTTGAGCATGATTACCAGCACTTGCTGCAACTACCCCTTTTTTTCGCTCACTATCACTTAGTGCCGCAATTTTATTAAAGGCACCACGAAGTTTAAAACTACCTGTTAATTGTAAATTCTCTTTTTTTAAATATATATCTGCATTATATTTTTTACTAAGTATTGGAGCATATGCAATTGGTGTTGTTCTTATAATATTATCTAATCTTTGTTTTGCTTTTTGAATATCTTGTATATTTATCATAAAAGGATTATATACAAATATAGTTTAAGTTTAAATACCATATACTTATCTTCAATTTTAAATTAAAGGAAAAAAATGACTAGATTATTTAAACTTGTTGTATTGTTAGGTGCTTTCGCTTTATTAGCGACACCATCTTTTGCAGCAAAAAAAGTTAAATGGAAGTTGGCTATGACATGGCCTTCAACACTTACACCACTGGCTTCACCGCCACATAAAATTGCCGCTATGGTAAAAGAGATGTCTGGTGGAAACTTTATCATTAAAGTACATGGAAAAGAGAAGCATAAGGCAGCTCTTGGTATTTTAGATATGGTTAAAAATAAACAATACGAGATGGGACATAGTGGTTCTTATTACTGGAAAGGTAAAGATATAAACACTATTTGGTTTACTACAGTTCCATTTGGGATGACTATGAAAGAGCAATATGCTTGGTTCTACTACGGTGATGGTATTAAGTATATGAACAAAGTTTATGATAAATTTAAAGTTCTTAACTTTCCTGGTGGAAACACAGGTGTTCAAATGGGTGGTTGGTTTAGAAAACAAATCAACACTGTTGAAGACTTAAAAGGTATCAAGATGAGAATCCCTGGACTTGCAGGTGAGGTTATGGCTAAACTTGGAGTAAATGTTACAAATATTCCAGCTGGTGAACTTTATACATCTTTAGATAGAGGTACAATTGATGCTTTAGAGTGGGTTGGACCTGGTATGGATATTAAAATGGGATTTCATAAAGTAGCTCCATATTATTATACAGGTTGGCATGAACCAGCTTCTGAGATGCAATTTATGGTAAATAAAAAAGCGTTCAATAAGTTAAGTAAAGCAAATCAAGCTATTTTAGTTACAGCTATGAAAGCAGCTTCAGCAGATATGTATTATGAAAATTTTGCAGCATCTTCAAAAGCTTGGGCAAAAATGAAAACTGATTTTCCAAATATCAAAGTAAAATCATTCCCTGCACCAGTTGTAAAAGCTATGAAAAAAGCTACTGATGAAGTATTTGAAAAATATGCATCTAAAAATAAACTATTTAGAGAGATTTATGATAATCAACAAGCATTTATGAAAGACGCTAGACAATGGTCTAAAATGGGTGAATATGGTTATATTAAAACTTCAGAGTCGGTAAAATAATTGCATCACGATAAGCCAATTATTGTAAAACTAAAAAGAGTTGAAAGTTTTTTCAACTCTTTTATAGATATTATAGGTAGAGTAATAGCTTGGTTACTACTACTTATGATATTTAATGTACTTTTTGATGTGTGCATGAGATATTTTTTCCATAACTCTTCTGTTGGTATGCAAGAGCTAGAGTGGCATCTATTTTCTGTAGTGATACTTTTTGGTATGGGATATGCTCTAAAAGAGGGGGCACATGTAAGAGTTGATTTTCTATATGAAAACTTTTCTAAAAAAACAAAATCTTATGTTAATATATTTGGAACTTTACTTTTTTTAATCCCTTTATCTTTATTGATAATATTTGGTTCTTATGAATTTGTTTATGATGCTTATACTATGAGTGAGATAAGTGAAGACCCAGGTGGACTAACGCACAGATGGATAATAAAAGCTATGATACCTGCTGGATTTATTTTTTTAATTATTAGTGGACTCAATTATATATTAAAAAATATTATAATTTTAAAAGAGTTAAAAAAATGATTGGTATTTATATGTTTTTTTCAGCATTATTGCTGTTGTCTATTGGATATCCTGTAGCATTTAGCTTTGGTGCTATATCTATTTTATTTGGTTTTATCGCTTCATTTTTTGAAATTTTTCCAGATGGTGGAACTATGATAGAGGTAAGCGAAGAATTCTTTTCTATGTTCTCTATGATGCCTTTTAGAATATATTCAACAATGACAAATACACTTCTTATGGCAGTACCTTTATTTATTTTTATGGGAATAGTATTAGAAAAATCAGGATTAGCTGCTAGACTTTTAGAGTCTATGGGGACACTTTTTGGAAAAATTAGAGGTGGTTTAGCTATTAGTACAGTTTTAGTGGGTTCACTTTTAGCTGCTTCTACTGGTGTTGTTGGTGCTTCCGTTGTAGCAATGGGTGTTATCTCACTTCCTGTGATGTTAAAGTATGGATACAATAAACCATTAGCCTGTGGAACTATATGTGCTAGTGGAACTTTAGGACAAATTATACCACCTTCGATAATACTTATTATTTTAAGTGATGTTTTTGGTCAACCTGCTGGAGATATGTTTCGAGCTGCTATGTTGCCTAGTGCTATTTTAGTTGGTTCTTATATTTTATATATTTTATTTATCACAAATTTAAATAAAGATTTAGCACCTCTAATTGAAGTAGAAGATACAGGGCATAAAATCAAAGATGCTATATTGGCTATTATTCCACCACTATTGTTAGTTGTAATTGTTTTAGGATCAATTTTTGCAGGTATTGCAACTCCTACAGAATCAGCTTCTGTGGGTTCCGTTGGTGCTATTATTTTAGCAGCATTATATAAATCATTAAGTTGGAAGATGATAGAGGAAGCTTCATTAGAAACCGTTAAGATTACAGCTATGGTAATTGCAATTTTAATAGGTGCAACAGCATTTTCACTTGTATTTGTTTACACTGGTGCAGATAGTATAGTTGAAGAGTTTATGATGTCACTTCCTGGTGAAAAATGGGGATTTTTAATATTATCTATGCTTGTTATTATGTTGCTTGGATTTTTCATAGACTTTTTTGAAATATCTTATATTGTTGTACCTATTTTAATACCTATTGCCGATGCGATTGGGATCAATCCTATGTGGTTTGCTATTTTAATTGCTATGAATCTACAAACATCATTTTTAACCCCACCATTTGGCTTTAGCCTCTTTTATTTAAAAGGGGTTGCCAAAAATATTAAAACTACAGATATATATAAAGGGGTTATACCTTTTATAATAATTCAAATTTTAGTATTAGCATCAATCGTAATTTTTCCTGAATTTTATGGATTTTAAGCCTTAATTGGCTATAATCGCGACCTTAAAATAAGGAAAAACATTTGTTAAATTTTAGAGAAACACTTATTGGTTCATCTGCTAAAAATGATATATTATCAGGTTTAGTTGTTGCCGTTGCATTAGTTCCTGAAGCTATTGCATTTTCATTTATCGCACAAGTTAGTCCAATAGTTGGACTTTATGCTGCTTTTATATTAGGTCTTATTACTGCTATTATGGGTGGAAAACCTGGTATGATTTCTGGAGCAACTGGTGCAGTTGCTATTGTTTTAGTTGGACTAAGTATTGCCGTAAAAGATATGGCTATTGCAAATGGTCTAACTGGGAGTGCCGTGTCTTTTGAGATAATTCAATATATAACACTAACTGCAATAGTTGCAGGTTTAATACAAATAGCAATAGGTGCATTTAGAATGGGTAAATTTATCCGACTAGTACCCCAACCTGCTCTTCATGGTTTCGTAAATGGATTGGCAGTTGTAATTGCAACAAGCCAATTTAAATTTTTAGACAATGCAGGGATGTTAATGTATATTATTATTGCGGGGACTATGGCAACTATGTATTTTTTACCTAAAATAACATCTGCTATCCCATCTGGATTAGTTGCAATCATTGTATTTACTTTGGGAGTTTATAGTTTAGGGTTAGATACTAAACTTGTGGGTGACTTAGCAAATCTTACAGATTTCAAAGGGTTATTACCAAGTTTTCAAATACCAACAACTTTACTTAACTTTGATGCATTTATTATGGTACTTCCTTATGCCGTAATCGTTGCACTTGTAGGTGTAATAGAATCTTTACTTACACTTTCTGTTTTAGATGAAATTAGTGGAACTAGAGGTAGTGCAAATCAAGAGTGTATAGCTCAAGGTACTGGAAATATTACTTGTGGTATGTTTGGTGCTATGCCTGGATGTGCTATGATTGGACAATCAATTATCAACTACACATCTGGTGGTTGGGGAAGATTATCTGGAATTGTAGCATCTGTGGGTCTAATTCTTTTAGTAGCTACTTTAACAGACATTTTAAATATAATCCCCGTTGCAATTTTAGTGGGTATTATGTTTATGGTTTCTATTGGTACATTTGAGTGGAGTAGTTTTGCTAGAATCTCTAAAATGCCCCGAAGTGATGCTTTTGTTCTTGTAACTGTGACAGGTATCACTATAGTTGCTGACCTTGCTATTGCTGTTATTTCTGGTGTTATAATCTCTGCTCTTGTATTTGCTTGGAAACATGCAAAAGTAACTGCTAAAACTCATCTTGAAGATGATGGTACTAAAATATATGATTTTGATGGTCCACTATTTTTTGGTTCAGTTACTGCATTTAATGAACAATTTGACTTAGCTCATGACCCTGATATTGTAGTATTAGATTTTAAAGATGCGAGGATTATGGATATATCTGGTGTAGAAGCAATTGATGCAATCACTAAAAAATATTTAGAAGCTGATAAAACTATAAAAATTAGACATCTAAGTAGTGAATGTAAATCTATCATGACAAATGCAGGACAATTTTGTACTTATGAGGAAGATGATCCTAAATATAAAGTAGCTTACGATTACTAAAAAGTAGTTGTAGGTTAGATCAATTAAGCCTTATGTCTATATAAATAATGTGACAATAAACTTTCTAAATTTTCTTTTATATTTATATCACTTGCACTAGTGCTAGATTTACTAAATTCATTTAAACTGTTTTCACATTTTTTGGCAAGTTCATTTGCACTTTTTATAGCACCATCAAGTCCAAGTAAATTTACAAATGAATTTTTTGCACCATCATTTGCAGTTGTTTTTCCAGCTTCCTCTTCTGTAGAAGTTTCATCTATAATATCATCTTGTATTTGAAATAAAAGTCCTATATCTATACCAAAATCATATAATTTAGTTTGTTCATCTAAACTTAGATTTGCAATAATTGCACCCATCTTAAGACTTCCAGCAATAAGTTTTGCTGTTTTATGAATATGTAGAAACTCTAATTGATTAAGTTCAAGTATTTTATTTTCACACGAGCTTTGCTCTTGACTTGTAAAATAACAATCTATAGCTTGACCAATAATCATACCATCTATTCCACCATCACTACTTAGTACTTTAATAAGTTCTATTTTTGTATCAGAACTAAGTGATGAATTTGCAATAATATTAAAACAATGTGTATTTAATGCATCACCAACTAAGATAGCTGTTACCTCATCATAAGTTTTATGTAGAGTTGGATTTCCTCGTCTTAAATCAGCATTATCCATGCTAGGTAGATCATCATGTATTAAAGAGTAAGTGTGTAGATATTCTATTGCTAATGCTACAGGTAGTGCATTTTTTAAAAGAAGTGGTTCAGTAGTATTTACAATAGAGAGTAAAAGCATTGGTCGAAATCTTTTTCCACCTGCTTTTAGCATATCTTGTAGTGCATCCTCAAATATAGGATGAAATGTTTTGCTTACGGGTAAATTATCGTTTAAATAAGTTTCAAATAATTCTAATAAATTATTATTTTGCAAAGGGATTCATCCCGCCCATCATATTCATAGCCATAGCTTTTTTTGCATCATCACTTTGTTTTATAACATCATTCATTGCACTTATTAAAAGTATTTGAAGTGAATCTTTATCTTCAAGAAGTGAATCATCTATTTGAAGGTCTGTAACTTCTGAATTTCCATTTATAGATAATTCTATCATACCACCACCAACTTTAGATGTAAAAGATTGATTTACACCATCCTCTTTTGCTTTTGCAGCCATCTCTTGAACTTGGTTCATCATATCACCTAAGTTTAGTTTACTTAAATCTATACCATCTATTCCATTTAGCATTATTTATCACTTCCTATAAGTTCATTTGTAATTTCTACAATATCATTATTCTCATCTACATGAACAACTATTGGTTTATAGTTTTCAAGTTCATCTTTATGATAGTTAGCATAAGCAATAACAATTATCTTATCATCTATTTCAACTTTTCTAGCAGCTGCCCCATTTAGACACATCTCTTTAGCACCACGCATACCTTTTATAACATAAGTTGAAAATCTTTCACCATTATTTACATTTACAATTTCTACTTTTTGCCCAACTCTTAAAGCTGAAGCATCAAGTAGATCCTCATCTATAGTTATAGAACCAACATAGTTAAGATTTGCATCTGTTACTGTTGCTCTATGTATTTTACTATATAACATATCAAATGTCATCTATATATTCCTACTTTTAATATCTATTTTCTATTAACTTAAAGCTTGAGGCTCTGCCCAAAATTGATCTGGTATTAAATACTCATCAACTGGTTTTCCACCTATCATATGTTCATCTATAATTCTATCAATTTTCTCTTTTGTCATCTGTACATACATATGATGACCTGGTTCCATAATCATAACTGGTCCCATTTGACATCTTCCTAAACAACTAGTTCTTATTGGTTGAACAGGTCCCATTATACCTTTTTCCATAAGTTTTTGAGCCATATGGTTAAATAGATCTCTAGTTTGCTCACTTACACATGATGGTTTTGGCATACCTGGAGGTGAACTTTGCTCACACTTGAAGATATAAAATGTTGGTTGTGGCATTGCTGGCATTTCCATAATAATTCCTTGTTTTAATTTTAATTTTTATAATATTTGGCGAATTTTATCGCAGATTGCTTAAAAATAGCTGATTGCTATTTACTAAATAACTCTTCAACAATTTTCTTATCATTTAAAGGAAATCTCTTATCATAAATAATCTGATCAATCTCATCACCTTTTCCTAATATTAGTATCACTGGATTTGCATATTTTTTTGCTTTTTCTATTGCTTTTTCTATTGCTACTTTTCTATTTAGTTCCACTTCATAGTTGACAGGTTTTGTATCCTTACAACCTTTTATAATATCATCACATATTGCATCTGGATCTTCATCTCTTGGGTTATCAGCTGTTATAATCACCTCTTTGCTATAAAAAGTTGCCATTTTTCCCATCATAGGTCGTTTTGTTCTGTCCCTATCTCCACCTGCACCAAATACTGTAATAATATCATAAGTTGCAAAACTAATAAAAACCTCTTTCATACCATCAGGAGTATGAGCAAAATCAACTACAACCAATGGTTCAGCATTTACAATCTCCATTCTCCCTGCAACTCCACCAAAATACTCAACAACATCACATATCTCTTGTAAAGGTTTTTTTGTAAGTAGATGAACAGATGCCATTGCACAAGTTAAATTATATACATTGAAAAATCCCATCATAGGTGAACTGTAGTTTACTATATTTGAAAAATGTTGTACTGCTACATGTAATCCATTTTTTAAACTATACGCAGTTACTTTATATGTAGCTGAATTTTCAGCACCATAAGCGTAAGTATTTTTCATTTTAAATTTTATATTTTTATCATCTTTATTGATAAGTTTCATAGTGTCATCTTGAAAAAAACTATTTTTCACTTCTATATATTCTTCAATTGTATTGTGATAGTCTAAGTGATCTTGGGTAATATTTGTATGTACTTTTAGTGCAAAATTTAAACCCTCTATCCTTTTTTGAGATATAGCGTGAGAGCTAACTTCCATTATAAAGAAATCACACCTATTTTCAATCGCTTTTTGAATATTATTAAAGTTTGATAATTGCACTGGTGTTGTTAATGTATAATCCTCAACTCTTTCATCGTTTATAAAAAAACCACGAGTACCTTGAAGAGCAACTTTATATCCTAAATCTAAAAGAAAAGAGTATATTGCTGCTGCGGTTGTAGTTTTACCATTAGTTCCAGTAATACCTACAATTTTTATAGATGAAAAATCAAAATAATTTTTTAGTTCAACAGAGCTTATAAAATTTTCACAACCATTTTTTTTTGCATCTTCCACAAACTTTTCATTTTGTTTTGAAGCTACAAATATTTCATTATTTGATACTTCATTTGAATTATCAGTAAATATTTTATTTTTATAGCTTATTGTCAATATTTTTTCTCTCTAATTTTTCATATAATTGTGTTAAATCTTCATCATAAGAGAAAAACTCATTAAATCCATCAAGATAATTATATGCTGTTTTATTGAAATTGTTATCTATTAATTTATTTATAAAATCAACCAAATCCTCTTTTGTAGTGATTGCCACTTTCGTACTAAACATAATATCTTGATATGCTTGCGTAAATGAACCTCTACTTTGTACCAATTCCATAAAGTCTTTGTACTCTATTGCATTTAATGTTTCAACACTCGTATGAGATATATCTTTTAACAATCCCATCATTTTTTCATTGTCACCATCAAATGCATTAACTACATCTGTCACATATTTAAATGCTTCATCAAAATTCTCATCTTTTGCAACAATAAAATAATCAAAAAGTCCTTGTGCTTTTTCATCACTTTCATGTCCAATATCACACAATAAACAATATGTTTGGTACTCTTTATTTGTAGGATAAGAAGTTATCACTTGCGAATATAAAAACAACGCTTTGTCATACTGCTTTGCAGTAAATAATGAATGAGCTTGTTTTAATAATTCATCAATTTTAACCATTTAATATCTCTTCTTCCATACCTGGCAATACATTTACTACGCTAATTTCTGGATGGATAAACTCTTTTAGATTTTTTTCAACTATAAATTTTAAAGTACTTCCACTTGCAGCACATCCATTACATGCACCTTGTAATTGCACAAAAACTCTTCCATCTTTTATCTGCATAAGTTCTATTGCTCCACCATCTCTTGCCATCATTGGTGCTATTTTTGTTTTTATCAATTCACTAACAGGATGTTGTAAATCTTCATCTGTAAAAGGCATACTCATTTTATAATTCTCTCTTTTTTATACTTTTTGTTTTATTATTTACTAACAATACAAATATTGCTGTAACAGCTAAAATTACACCAATAGTTTGAAATATAAATGTTAGTGTTACAGGTTCATTCATATTTAGTTTACTACTTCATTACATCTTGAACATAAAGATTCTTCATCTTTAGCTCTAAACTTCCAACATCTTGGACATTTTGCTTTATTTCCATGATAAACTTCAAATTGTTTGCCATCTACTTCAAAAGAGCCAATTGCACCCTCTTCTTTAGATTTCATAACTTTTGAAACAACAAACCAATCTTCAGCAACTGTAGAATCAAGAGCTAAAATATCTTCACTATTTGTATAAATAACTAATTCCAAAGTTGATTTTATAATTTTTTCTTTATTTAGTTTATCTTTTA
The DNA here is from genome assembly GCA_034660095.1 of Campylobacterota bacterium. Lineage (GTDB taxonomy): Bacteria > Campylobacterota > Campylobacteria > Campylobacterales > Arcobacteraceae > JAIOSF01. The sequence goes on from JAYEIM010000448.1 coordinate 10,839, forward strand.
TCTCTGCAAATTTACTTTTGGCATTTAATAAATGTTCTTCATTAAGCTCTAATTCAATTTTTGGAATAACATATTTTTCCATATCAAAAATAGACTCTACCCCATTAGTTATAACTTTTGGAGCATGTTTAACTAACTCATCCATAGTATATGTTAAAATTGGAGCAAGTGTAGTTAAAAATGCTTTTGCAATCATTGCCATAGCACTTTGAGATGCAATTCTTGTATCAGAATTTTTACCATCACAGTAGATCTTATCTTTACAAATATCAATATAAATATTTGATAACTCTGCAACAATAAAATGATTTAATCTATTTAAACCTCTTGAGTAATCATTTTGTTTAAATGATTCATCAACTTCTAAAAACAGTTTTTGCGCTTTATCTAAAATCCATAAATCAGTCACAGACATCTTATCAAGCGAACAAATCTCTTTAAGTTCATAAACATTTCCAAGTAAAATTTTACCTGTATTTCTTATCTTTCTATATTGTTCTGACATTTGATTTAAAATACCATCAGATATTTTAAGATCAGATTGATAATCAGACATAGCAACCCACATTCTAAGTATCTCTCCACCATATTGTTTCAATACTTTATCAGGTGCAACTACATTTCCTTTAGATTTTGACATCTTTTCACCCTTAGCATCAACAGTAAAACCATGAGTTAAAATTGATTTATAAGGTGCTACTTCTGAAGAAGCCAGTGAAGTTAATAAAGATGATTGAAACCAACCTCTATGTTGATCTGAACCTTCTAGATACATATCAGCTGGATAAGTCCCAGCATCATAGTTTCTACTTCTTAATACAGCATTTTGAGTTGAACCACTATCAAACCATACATCTAAAATATCCATAGTTTTTTCTAAATCATCAGGATTAAGTCCACTTCCAGGGTACAATAGGTCTTTAATCTCCATATCATACCATGCATCAGCACCCTTCATCTCAAAAATCATAGCTACATAATTTAAAACTTGTTCATCATAAACAATTTCATCTGTTAGTTTGTTTCTAAAAAATGCAATAGGTACTCCCCAATCTCTTTGTCTTGAGATACACCAATCAGGACGACCCTCTATCATAGTTTTTAATCTATTTTTACCATGTTCTGGGTAAAATTTAACAGTTTCTATAGCTTTCAATGCTTTTTCTCTTAGTGTCTCTTTACCTTCTTCGCCATCTTCTCCATACGGTTCATCCATAGATATAAACCATTGTTTTGTTGCTCTAAAGATAACAGGCTTATGTGTTCTCCAACAATGTGGATATGAGTGAGTTATATCAACTCTTTTTAGTAAACTATCACCTAAAAGTTCAAGAATTCTATCATTTGCTTTAAATACATTTACATTTAAAAATTCTTCCGCATCTGGTAAAAGATTTTCTCTTACAATAGTATTATCATAAGCACCATTAGCACCTACTGGCATAACAACATCTAGTCCATATTTTAAACCAACTTTATAATCATCCTCACCATGTCCAGGGGCTGTATGAACTGCACCTGTACCTGCATCCATCATAACATGATCACCAAAAATTATTTTTGAATCTTTCCCATTTAATGGATTTGTAGCATGAGTATTTTCAAGTGAAGCTGTATCTATATCTTTTGCTATATCACCTTTTATAACTTCATCAGCTAATAAAGTTCCATATAGTTTTTTTGCAACAATGAAACCATCTGTTGTTAAAACATACTCCTCTTCAGGATTTAAAGCTATACCTGTATTTGCAGGAAGTGTCCATGGCGTTGTTGTCCAAATAATAACACTTGCATCTATCTCTTGTAATTTAAATGCAACATAAATTGATGGAGATACTTTATCTTCATACTCAACTTCTGCTTCTGCTAAAGCTGTTTGTGCCGCCCAAGACCAATACACAGGTTTACTTCTTTGACACAAAAGACCTTTTTTTGAAATAGCTATCAATTCTCTATAGATATTTGCTTCAAATTTAAAATCCATAGTTAAATATGGTTTTTCCCAATCAGCTAAAATTCCTAATTGTTTAAACTCTTCTCTTTGAATATCTATAAATTTAGTTGCATGATCACGACATAGCTGTCTAAGTTTACTTTTTGGTAGCTCTTTTTTCTTTTTTCCACCAATTTTCTCTTCAACTTTTTGTTCAATTGGTAAACCATGACAATCCCAACCTGGAACATATCTTACAGATTTTCCATCAAAATAGTGGTACTTAACTATGATATCTTTAAGTACTTTATTTAAAGCATGTCCAATATGGATATTTCCATTTGCATATGGAGGTCCATCATGAAGAGTAAAACTTTCACAACCTTTTCTATTGGCTTTCATCTTATCATAAACTTTTTGTTCATCCCAAAGTTTATATTGTTTTGGTTCGTTATGTGGTAAACTTCCCCTCATTGGAAAAGTTGTTTTTGGTAACTGTAGTGTATCTTTGTAATCTATCTGAGTTGTTGTATCTGACATTTTTATAATATTCCTGTAATTTTAAATAGGATAAAGTATATCTTAATTAGATTTAAATTGTTGTTAAAGCCTTTTGAGATACTTTACATATTTATTTTATAGTTTAAATATATCTAGTTAATCTCAATAGATTTTACTATTTTTGTGCTAAATGAACTACACATCTTGATATATGGAATTTTCTTGGGTATTCCTTAGAGATAAAGAAAAATCCATCTGTATGCCATCCATATCTTGACTTGTCAATTAAAACATTACGCCCTAGCCTCAAATCACCTTTATTGTCACAAACTATAATCTTTCCCTTTTCAAATTCATTCTTTACTAGCTTCATTCTATCTACTGTTTGAGTATAGTGCAATGCTATAACAATAGCCAAAACTATAAACACTCCTGAGAAGCTTTTTTTAAAATAACCTTGAGGGACAAACGAACGAGTCGTTGTAAATGCTGTTACTGCCAATAAAAAGACAGATACAGTTATTAATCCAGCCTCTAAAACAAAAAAATCTTTCATAAATTTCCTTCTAATATTTATATTAATTACTTCCAAAATGAAAGCATTATAATGATTATAACTTTACTTTATTAACTGTTACTTAATTTAGGTATAATAACACTTCAGATTTAAATTTTGGAGTCTATAGGAGATAATAATATGTTCAACAAACAAGATATGATACAACTACAAAAAATATTGGCACAAAATAATGAAACAATTACTTGTGCAGAAAGTTGCACAGGAGGACTAATAGCATCTATGATTACAGAAGTTTCTGGATCTTCATCTATTTTTAAAGGTTCTATAGTGACATATTGCAACGATATAAAAGAGCAAGAGTTAGATGTAAAAAAAGAGACTATGGTTAAACATGGAGTGGTAAGTTGTGAAGTTGTAGAAGAGATGTTAAATGGTGTAATAAAAAAATTTAATGCAAATTATGCTATTGCAGTAAGTGGAGTTGCAGGTCCGCAAGGTGGAACAAAAAATAAGCCAGTAGGAACAGTAGTTATTGGAGTTATCTCAACATTCAACAACAAAAATATTAAACTTTATAACTTTAAAGGTGATAGAAAAGAAGTTCAAATAAAAGCAGCAAAAACTGCATTAAAAATAGTTTTTGATATTTTATTAAAAAACTCTTGACAATTAAACAAAAATTTACTATAATTCCACTCCATTTAACAAATATGACTTGTTAGCTCAGTCGGTAGAGCATCTCCCTTTTAAGGAGGTGGCCGTTGGTTCGAATCCAACACGAGTCACCATTTTATTAAATGTGTTATTTAAATCGGTCGATTAGCTCAGTTGGTAGAGCGCTACCCTTACAAGGTAGACGTCATAAGTTCAAGTCTTATATCGACCACCATAAATTTAAAAAGTATACCTAATGTATAGTTTTTAAAGAATAAAATTTTTTGTTGGCCCCATCGTCTAGTGGTTAGGATCCATGGTTTTCATCCATGTTACAGGAGTTCAAGTCTCCTTGGGGTCACCAACATTTAAAAGTGCGGTTGTAGCTCAGTTGGTTAGAGTACCTGCCTGTCACGCAGGTCGCCGCGAGTTCGAGTCTCGTCAACCGCGCCACTTTTAATTTATGACTTGTTAGCTCAGTCGGTAGAGCATCTCCCTTTTAAGGAGGTGGCCGTTGGTTCGAATCCAACACGAGTCACCATTACTTTTATTAGTAATAAATGTTATTTAATTTTGCAGTTTCTTTTAAGAAATTTTGGTCGATTAGCTCAGTTGGTAGAGCGCTACCCTTACAAGGTAGACGTCATAAGTTCAAGTCTTATATCGACCACCATAAATTTAAAAAGTATACCTAATGTATAGTTTTTAAAGAATAAAATTTTTTGTTGGCCCCATCGTCTAGTGGTTAGGATCCATGGTTTTCATCCATGTTACAGGAGTTCAAGTCTCCTTGGGGTCACCAACATTTAAAAGTGCGGTTGTAGCTCAGTTGGTTAGAGTACCTGCCTGTCACGCAGGTCGCCGCGAGTTCGAGTCTCGTCAACCGCGCCACTTTTAAGATACTTTATTATTAAATTTACTTTTTCTCTATTTTAAACTATCTATTATTATATTTTTCACATCAAAAGCGTAATTATTATCAATAATAGCGTCATAATGTTTATACATATTTGGATATTCAGATAAATATTGCATTTTTAAATTACTATTAAAATATTTACCCTCAATAATCTCTTTTGTTTTATATTTTATAAACCTATCACCATTAATTAACTCTTTATCATTTTTTACAAAATCCTCTAAAGATTGTAACAATGCTCTATTTTGAATATATTTGTCAAAATTATTTTCAAAGTTTTCTTGTGATGAATATTGAGATATAATATTCATCACAACTATCATTATTTCATTTGGTTCAATTGTTAAGTTTAATTCTTTGATTTTTTTAACTGTATCTGTAGCATCTTGAGTTGATTCATAAACATTATGCCCTAGTGATACTTGATAGTAAAGAACATATGAAGTTATAATCTTTACTATAGATTCTCTTTGATAATACTTTTCAATATTTTGTTCAATAGTCATAATATTTACTCACTTTTTAAAAATAATTGTTTGACCAGCTATTAGCTTATCTCCAATTTTAACCATTAGTAAATACTCTTTTTTAACTGTCATTACTGCTATTCCATCCAAAAATAACCCTATATTTTCACCTTGTTTAGCATATTCTTTATCTACATATTCTATTTTTCTATTGCATATTCCACTTATTAATTTTAATTTTAAATTATCAAACTTAATTACAATTTGTTCATTTAATATATTTGCTTTATAGCTATTTGGATTTAAATTTAAGCCATGTTGATATTTTTTAATTTTTATATCTCCATTTTGAGGAGCTCTTAAGATATGGTTATTGCAAAGATTAACTTTACAATATATTTTTTGTTTTCCGTTAGTATAGTCAATAGCAATGATTTTTCCATCTATTGGAGACAATAAACTTTTTGAATTTTCAAATATATGACGATACGGATTTCTATATATAGATAATGTAAATAAAAACAGAATTAAAACTATATTACTAAAAAAACTAGATATGAACAACTCTAAGATAACTGCTAAAACTAACAATAATATTAATGGTTTATATCCTTGTTTTAAAATAATATTTGTATTAATCATCTTTTTTATCTTCTAATATCTCAGCATCTTTTTTATCATGATGTAAATCTTCATCATTAAAAACTGTACCACCATTTTTAGTAATAATCTCTTGTACTCTTTTACCAGATATAACTTCAATTTCAAGTAATTCAGCTGTCATCTCCTCCATAGCTTCATTATTTTCTCTTAAAGTTTCTAAAACAATTTTATATCTCTCTTCTAAAGTATTTTTAATATGATTATCTAAATTATGAGCCATCTCATCACTATAATCTTTAGAAGTTTGCCCGCCACCTAAAAATTGATTTGTTTGTTTTGAAAGTACCATAAGTCCAGCTATCTCAATATCACTCATACCATAAATTGTAGCCATAGATTTAATTATATCTGTCGCTCTTTCAAGATCATTCCCAGCACCTGTACTAATCTCTCCAATATATATCTCTTCAGCAGCACGACCACCAAGCAGAGTATCAACTTCAGCCATAAGCTCATGCTTTTGCATTAAGTATTTATTCTCTTCTGGAGTATTTAAAGTATATCCAAGTGCAGATAATCCACGAGGTACTATAGAAACTTTATTTACTTTTTTAGCACCTTTTGTAACTTCAGCAATCAAAGCATGTCCAGATTCATGATAAGCAACAATTCTTCTCTCTTTTGGAGTAATTCTTCTACTTTTCTTTTCAAGTCCTGCTATTTGTCTCTCAACTGCTTCTTTGAAATCTTCTGAGTCAACTTGATTTTTTTCAGCACGACCAGCTAAAAGTGCCGCTTCATTAATAATATTTGCTAAATCTGCACCTGCAAGTCCAGCTGTCATAACTGCAACCTCTCTTAAATCAACATTCTTAGATAACTTAACATCTTTAATGTGAACATTTAATATCTCAATTCTACCTTCTAAATCTGGTTTATCAACTAAAACTTGTCTATCAAATCTTCCTGGCCTTAAAAGTGCAGGATCAAGTATCTCAGGTCTATTTGTAGCAGCTAAGATAATAACAGGAGCTCCATCTCCACTAAATCCATCCATCTCTGCTAATAGTTGGTTTAATGTTTGTTCTCTCTCATCATTTCCACCCATTCCACCTGATGCTCTACTTTTACCAATTGCATCAATCTCATCGATAAATATAATTGCAGGTGCATTTTTCTTTGCTTGTTCAAATAGATCACGAACTCTACTAGCACCGACACCCACAAACATCTCAATAAATGATGACCCTGTAACACTTAAAAATTCAACATCAGCTTCACCTGCAACTGCTTTTGCTAACAATGTTTTACCAGTTCCTGGAGGTCCTACAAGTAAAACACCTTTTGGTATTTGAGCACCAAGATTTATATATTTGTCAGGACTTCTTAGAAATTCAACTATCTCTGATACTTCCTCTTTTGCTTCATGATTACCAGCCATATCTGCAAATTTTACATTTGGTTTTTCACTGTTTATCATCTTCTTAGCACCGCCCATACCAAGAATTCCACCAGCACCACCCATTGATTTTGACATTCTTTTAGCTAAAAACATCCAAATTGCAAAGAAAAAGAATAAAGGTAAAACCCAACCAAACAACATATCAGCTAAAAGATTTTGCTCATTAACTCCACCATAGTTGATGCCCATTTTTTCTAAAGTTGGTATAAGAGTACTATCTTCGCCCACTTTTCTTGCTCTATAAGTAGTTATCATTCCAGAATCTGATTTAGATACTGCTTTTATATTTGTTTCACCAATACCTACATACTCTATTTGCCCATTATTAATTAGTTTTTTAATATCTGAATAAGCTACACTTTTATTTATACTTTTTCCATATGCAGCACTTCCACTATTAACATTCATATCATCTTTAGGAAAAAGATTTTTAAATGCCATTATTGTTACTAGTGAAAATATTACAAATACAATTATAGGGTTTTTATCAAAAAATCCATTTGGATTGTTATTTCCATTATTGTTGTTGTTCTTATTATTATTTTGTTTATTATCCATTATTTGCCTTTTTTACTTTCTTTATTATTATAGTTACCCATTCATTTTGTTGTAACTCTTCTATCAATTCACACTCTTCATTTTTAAGAAATTTATTTAATACTTTTTGCTTATGTTGTTCCATAATTCCAGAAAGTATAATTATTCCATTATCTTTTGTAATTTTTTTTATATCTTTAGATATCATAGCCAAAACATCTGCTACAATATTTGCAATAACTACATCATATACTTCACTCGAGTTATTTGCTGAACCTTCCCAATAATTATTTGGCAAAACATCATTTGCTTTAAAATTACTTATTGCATCTTCAACTGCAACTATATCTGTATCACAAATATCAACAATTGCACCCATTTTAGCTGCTGCAATTCCTAATATTCCACTTCCTGTTCCTATATCACAAGCTTTATCATCTTTATTTATGTATTTTGATATAGACAAAAGGCAACTATTTGTTGTTTCATGATGCCCTGAACCAAATGCCAAGGTAGGATCAATAACAATATTTAATTTATCATCTTTTTCTTGACACCAACTTGGATGTATATAAAACTTATCCACTTCAATTGGCTGAACACTTTCTTGATATAGTTTTATCCAATCTTGATTCTCTTTTTTTTCCAATACTGTTTTACATACTATTTCTATTGAAAATGCATCAGACAACTCTTTAGCAAATGCTAAAATACCTGATTCTACATCATCAAGTGTATCTTCACTTCTAATGATAATAGTTTCATCTAGTTCTTCAAGAGCATCGTTAGTTAAGCTAGATGCTAAATCTAAAAATAGTTCATAATATAAATTTGGCTGTATTGTCAGCTCATAATAATATTTTTCCAAATATCTACCTTTTATAATTTGTTAAAAGGTAATGATTTTATCTAAAGTCTAGTTTAAGATAGTTTAAATAAAAATACTATTTCATCAAATTCATTTATCATATAAGAATATACTTTTTTAAAGCCTAATTTTTCTATATTAAATTGCTTTTCTTTTTTTTGTTTGTGAGATATAAATATCATCAAACAATCAACTTTATCTTTTATTATTTTAAGTAAATTATATCCACCCTCTATCATAATAAAATTCTTACTATTTAGTAAGTCAAGATTATCACTTATAGTTACCTCTCTATTTTTTACACTAAATAAAGGTATTGTTTTATCTATATTCTTTTTTCTAGAATATATTTGTATATCTGGTGATATATTTTTCCTAGCAAAACGGGAATCTAAAGTTGGTCTATCAACTCTTACCGTCTCACCACCTATTAGCATTAAATCAAGTTTAGTTCTAATATTATGAACTAAATTTAAACTATCCTGTGTAGTTATATAACCGCCATCTATACTTCCATCTTCTCTCATAGCTATTTTAAAAAACTTAAAATTCTTTTGTTGCCATTTTATAAAAGGTAATAACAAATTATCACAATCTACATTATCCAAAACTTCAACTTCAATATTACTATTTTGTAACCTTTTCTCTCCACCACTAGCTTCATTATTTGGATCAAGAGTGCCTATATACACTTTTTTTATCTCAATTGATTCTAAAAGCATTGCACATGCTGGAGTTTTCCCTATATGATTACAAGGCTCTAGTGTCACATATATTTCACAATCTTTAAAAAAATTATTATGATTTTCTATTAAAAAGTTATGTATCTCATCTGATTTAGTTAGATTTTTAATTTTAGAATTTGGATATTCTTTTAAATATGCAGATTTTAAGGCATTTACTTCTGCATGAGGTAAACCAGCTTCTTTATGTGCTTCAGTACTAAGTATTTGATTATTTTTTACAACAGTTGCCCCAACTGCTGGATTTGGATATGTAAGGAATTGATATTTCCAAGCTTCTTGAATAGCTAACTGTAGATAATCTATACTCATTATCTTTACTTCTCAAAACTAGTAAAACTAACACTAGCCTCTGCTTTTTCAACTCTAACTTTTTTCTTTTTTATATTCAATGCTCTTGTTTTTGCTATAACTTTACTAGGTTTATTTCCAACTACAAAGTACCCATCATCATTCTCAGAAGTATTTGGAACAATTAAAGGACAACTTCCATTCTTCTTTAATGTACTAGAAAATATCTGAAGATTTTCATTTCCAAATGGTTCTGATATAGGTACTTCATCTATGATTACTACATTTCGATTTACATCTTCACCTGTGATTTTATTTATAAAAGGGCTATTGTCACTTCCTATTGGTAAAACATATGAAAACTTAGTATCTTTATGTAAAGTATGTCCTAAAAGAAAATAACACATAGGTTTATTTGTTTTTACTACTATATCTACAACATCATCTTTTACTAAGTCAATCCCATTTGTTCTATCATAACCTTTAAAACCTACTTGTACATTTAGCTTACCACTTTTTACAAACTCACTATTCATAGCCTTATCAAAAGTTTTGATAGATGGTTTGTACTTTGTGTGTTTATATGCAGTTTGATTTAAAGTAATTGTAGATGTTTTTAAAAGTTTGTTGTTTTCATCACTTAATCTTAAAGTTACAAAAATAGAGTTTTTTAGTATCTCATAATCACCCCTTAAAAAATATTTTGCATCTGATGAATACTTTGTAGTGTTTAGTTTTGTTGATAGATTATCTTTTAGTATTTTTGCAAATTGAGTAACTTCACTACTTCCATTTGGTTT
>JAYEIM010000449.1:0-4983 GCA_034660095.1 Campylobacterota bacterium
CCTTTATCTCATCTACGCTTAGTTCATCATTTCGTATCACTTTTAAATCTGCCCCTAGTTCTAAACAATACTGCACAATATTGTATGTAAAACTATCGTAGTTATCGATCATTAAAATCATATTATATTCACCCTTTATAAAGCCCTATTTTAAAGGGTTTCTTGAAATATCTTTCTAAATTTTTATCTATCGTGCTACCCTATAGCTACCCATTTTCGTATATTTTGTACATTTTTATACTGTTTTGGGTAGCACAGCTAGGGTAGCATAAATATTTATCTATTATATCTAATTAAAATTAGAGTGTTGTTTAAGTTTAATTAGATTACATATAAAACTTTTGAAGATACTATATGGTTACCATTTAGTTTATTAGCTGTTTCTTTTTTGTAAGTAACATTTTTTTATAACTATTTCTAAGCACATTTATCTTTATTTGGCGGCTTGCTTCTGCATAATATAATTTAAATCTTATTTAGTCAGCAAAATAAATTTTTTCACCATCCAAAATTAAATATTTTTTAAACTTTAAACTCCCTTTAGTTTGAGATGTTGAAACTGCTGTTATATATTGATCTTTTAAACTTAATTTCCAACGCCATTTATGATATGGAGTTATAGGAAAGACATTTTCTAATCTTTTTACATCTTCTATGGAATTAATATGTAGTTTAGGTTGTTCTGATCCACAATAAATAGAATATTCAAATATTTTATCTGAAGTTTTAAATCCTTGTGAGTTTTTAAGAATATTGATAACACTAGCTAAACTTTTTAAACCTAAGAAAATAGAAAAGTTCAATAATTTAACCTGAGTTATATTTTTATCTATTGAAAAAATATCCTGATGAATAATTTCTCCTCTATCAAGTTTATCTGTTAACCTATGCCAAGTTGAACCCCATTCTAATTCTCTGTTATAAATACCCCAATTTACAGGATTGACACCACAATATGCTGGTAATGGACTAGGATGAAAATTAGCAGATCTAAATTGAGCTTTATTTAGTACTTTTTTAGAAAAAATATGAAATCCATCAAAATTAATTATGTAATCAGTCTCTTGCAAAGAATAATATAAATAGTTATCAAGTTCAACTGTATCTAAAAAAAGTTTGCTATCCTTCACACTAATAAAGCTTTCTTTATCTTTAATATCATAAGTATCATAGATAAGAAAAATATATGCTTCTTTAAGGTTTAAAGAAAGGTATTGTTTTTTTAAGACTAGATAGGAAATCGAAGATGTAACAAAATATATCACGAGATAACCTTTTTTAAATAATGTCTGTCTATTTTACCACTTGTATTTCGAGGTATGTTTTCAATATATTTTAACACAGCACCATTTAAGTGTTTCGGTAAAAAATTCTTAATTTCCTCAATAATTAAATTTTTGTTATCATAAAAAATTACAATATTAGCATAATTATTCGATGATATTTCATTATTACCTATTGCCGCAAAACTAGCTTTAAATTTATTATTAAGTAAAGCTTCTACACCTTCAAGTTCAATTCTATAACCTCTAAATTTAACTTGATAATCAATTCTTGATTTAAACTTATAATTATCTTCTTCAAATGAACAAATATCTCCTGACTTATAATATTTACAATCATTAATTATTGTGAAAGGATTTTTTTCTATATTTCCCAAGTAACCATTAAATACTTGTTCTCCTCCTATTAATAACTCTCCTTCATCTGATAATTTAAAAACCGTACTAGAAAAAGATGAACCAATAGGCACAATACTTTCATCTCCAATACTATTTATATCTAGTTTAAAGTATGATACTGCAACAGTAGCTTCAGTAGGTCCATAAAAATTGAAGATGGAAGCCTTTGGAAATAAAGAAAGAGATTGTTTTGCTATTTTTCTAGATAATGCTTCCCCACAAAAAAATACATTTTTGACAGAATCTAATGTAATATCAACTGCTTCCATTGCCGAAAGAAAACTTGGTACCATCATTAAATTATTTACCTGTAATGAATTTATAAATCTTGGTGCAAATTTTGCTATAGAAGTAGATAATGGTACCAGTGAACCTCCATGATGAAAACATAAAAACATATCATGTATTGATAAGTCAAATGTAAGTTCTACAGTTTGTGCAAATGTCATACCTAAATCAAACGTAGTAATCTCTTTAACTGAATTAATATAACTATGTAAGTTTTTATAAGAAATAGGAATTATTTTTGGTTTTCCAGTTGATCCTGAGCTATGTAAAATATAAGCAATACTATTTTGATTTTCTTCTAGTTTATAAAGTTTATTTGTTTTTTTTTCATTCAATAGATCAAAAATATATGTAGATTTTTTAAAATTAGATTTAGAAGAACTTAAAAAACAATTTATATTAATTTCTTTATCTATTGAAATTGATTTGTTAATTTCCTGAAACCTAATAGGAGAGAATGTTATTCCATAAATATAGCAAGCCAAAATTGCACAATATGTGTGAAAATCTTTGTTTGTATTTATAGCTACTACATCTCCTTCTTTAAACTGGTTGTGATTAAAGTATTCAGTAAGTAATTTAACAACAATAAATGCTTCTTCCCATGTTTTCTCATTTTTTCCATCTTTATAAAATATATTATTTTTAAACTTTTCAAAATCAATATTCTGTCTATTCATCCATCTTCCTCATAAAAATTTTTAATGCCTCTTGCCCATACTTATTGTAATGACAACAATCTGCAAAATACTCACTTTTATCTAATGATCTCAAATCTAAAGTATTACTGAAATTATTATGATTAATAATTTTGCTAATTGCATTAATTGTATTAATATCCATTTTAGTTTTATAAAATTCACTTGTAGGTACAAGCAAAAATTTAATATCAACTCCATATTTTTTTGCAAGTTTCTTTATCTCTTCGAGTCTATATAAAAAATAGATAGCATTAAATTTTTTATTAAACATATCGATATGATCTTGTCTTGGTTTAGTTTTATCAAACTTCTTATTTAAATAATAATTCTTTCTTTTTTCAAATTTAGGATTACTACTAACAAATTTAATACCATTTATAGGGAAAATCAAACTTTTAATTAATCCTAATAAATTATTAGTGCTACTAATATCACCTTTCTTATAAATATAATATATATAGTCCTTAAGAAGGTATAATTTAGTTTCAAAGGGTACAAAATCTAAATAAGATTTAAATCCTTTTGCATTGAAAGATGGTTCTTCCTTCAATATTGTTTGTAAACTAACTTCAATAAGTATATTTTTTCCATTCAAATTTAACTTTTCACCAAGAGTATTTAAAAATAAATAATGAACCCCTAAATTAGTTGTAGGAACACTAATTCCACAATTGTAAAAGTTTTTATTTTGATATAAGAAGTCTTCTTTGGCTGCTGTTAATTCTCTTGTTACAGAAGTTCCTATAAGTATATTGTCATAGTTTTCAATTTTAGGATCATTTAAACACTGGTTCATAGCTGTAGTACCATATGATGTACCAATATGACCATTAATGAAGTCCATAGTTTTATTTGCAAGACCAATAAGTATTAATAATGTAAATAAAGAAATTATGCTTATTTTTAACAGATGCATAAATTAAAATCCACCATAAACAAATATTGGAATATCAGAATAAAATTCAAGTAAAAATACAAAAACTAACAATCTAATGTAGATATGAAATATTTTTTTTATTATATTCATAATATTCCTATGGGTGAATTATAATTTTTTGAATATACTCTACTACAAAACTAAATCCAATAATATGTGCCGATTGAGCATATAAGATACCTAATAGTTTTTGAAGTCTTATATTAGCTATTTTTGAAAATAACCTATCCAAAAAATGTCTTTCCAAAATAACAATAATACCAAAGTATATACCAAATATTAAATAATTATAACTAACATTGTGCCATAAGCCTATGAATAAAAAAGTTATAAAAATCGATAATACATATGGTAAATTTTTATTTTTTATTTTTTTTGAAACATAAAATGTAAGTGGTTGATTTATATATTTTTTAGCAAATACTCCAAGCGAAATATGCCACCTTGACCAAAAATCATTAATACTCGTTGCCATTAGAGGATTATTGAAATTTACAACCTCTGTCTTTCCTAAAAACATTGAAATAGAGTTTGCAATCTTTGACATTGAATGAAATTGAGCATACAAAACTAAATATGTTATTACAGAAGTATAAAATATATTATCATAAAAAAAAATTGTTTTTGAATAAAAATATCCACTTAAAAGTATTAATATCAAACTATTTAAGACATTGATTAAACTTTCACTAAACAACTTTCTAGTTTCTTTTTTGCTCCATGTTGGGTAATCTCTAAAAGGTCCTGTAATTAATTCTGGGATATAAAAGATGTATACAAAAGTGGATAAGTTAAATTGTGCTTTACAAATATAAGCACTATAAATTCTCATTAATAAAAATATTATAGTTACACTTAAAATTGCAATTGTAAAATAATTAATAAGAAGTAATATAAAAGGTATTAATAATATTATAATTTGCATTGAATTATTTCTATTAAATCTCCAACAGTATCCATTCCCATAAGGTCACTTAATTCAAAATCAATATTAAATTTTTGTTCCAATTCAAGTAAAAGCTCCGTATGAGCCATTGAATCCCAACCTTGAATATCTGCAGCAGTTGTGGATTTGTTTACATGTTCAATATCAGCATTAAAGTAATCTGATATAATTATTTTTATTTTTTTTTCAATTTCCAAGTTCCATTCCTTTAATAATTATCAAATGTTACATCTATTAT
This sequence comes from Campylobacterota bacterium, assembly GCA_034660095.1. Classification (GTDB taxonomy): domain Bacteria; phylum Campylobacterota; class Campylobacteria; order Campylobacterales; family Arcobacteraceae; genus JAIOSF01. The sequence goes on from JAYEIM010000449.1 coordinate 4,793, forward strand.
ATCATTGTTATCATTTTATTTACATTATCTTATCTATTTTTTACTTCCAAAAACCTTCAACCATATATCATAGTAATAGCCAAAACAACAACAGATGTTTTGAAACCACCAAAAAAGGATAAACCAAATGATAGTAGAACAAAAACCACAACAATGTTACACCATACCAGCACTTATAACAATAGGACTTG
>JAYEIM010000450.1:0-4979 GCA_034660095.1 Campylobacterota bacterium
GTACAAAATATATATTTGAAGTGGGATGGGGAGATAAAAGCTTAAAACAAATTAAAGATATTCCTGAGAGTTATGTAGTGGCTGACGATATTGAAATAGGCTCTAGTAATAAAATACCACTTTGGTTATTTGGATTTTTATATTAAGAGGCTAAAAAGCTAAAAACTACCCATATAATAAGGGTTTGGTAAAATTAAGATATTTATTTAAACACATTAAAAGTTAATAAATTACATAGTAAAGTGTATAAAAAAGGGTTAATATATTTAGTATCTGCTACAATCTTCTCAAAGGTTGTAAAATGTCAAAAAAAGAAGAAAAAAAATATAGTGGAATAACTACAAAGAAATTAAAAAATGGTGAAACTGCCATAATGGTTAGGTTTAAATACCTCGGTAAAACATATCCATTAAAAAACTTCACAAAATTATTTGGTTGTAATACAGAAGCACAAGCATTCAACATACTAAATCAAGAAATAAAAAAATCTTTAAGTGAAGGCAAAGACCCTTTCAATACTCAAACTAAAAACCTCGATTATTATTTTTATGAAAGATACGACTTAATGATTAAAACGAATAAGTGGAGAAAAGATACAACAGCAAGAGGGTATCTACAATTTTATAAAAAATATATTACTAAACCATTAGGTTGGAAAAAATTATCAAAAATCACTTATACAGATTTGGACGATATTTTAAAATCTATTGCTCATACAAGTGGAACACAACACAATCAACTTAAAAAAATACTCAACCCAATCTATAAAGAAGCATTAAGACGAGGAGAAGTTGATACAAATCCAGCATCTCTACTTGAACGACACAAAGAAAATAAAAAAGAAAAAGTATCTAAAAGAACATTTGAAGATAATTTAACCATAGTTAGAAAACTCTACAAAGCAATAGGACTATATAAACCTAAACAATCATTGACAAACGAACTAAATGCGTATCTTTATCTACTCCTATTAACTACTCACAGATACGGAGAACTATTAAAATTAAATAGAGAAGATATTTATATAGAAAAAAATCTTATTATTTCTCCTGCTGAAATTACAAAAACAAGGGAAGATTATGAGTTTCCAATTCCAGAGGAATGTTTAGAATATTTTAAATCTGTTGAGAGTGGAAAATTATTTCCTAATTTAAGATATTCCTCTGTTGCTGATTATTTTAAAAAATTGGTTTCATTATCAGGTATTGAATTTGTAAATGGAAAATCATTAACCCCACACGATACAAGAAGTTTAATGCTCCATATAATGATGAGAGATTGTAAGATAGATAGTAGATTAGCAGACTTTTGTTTGGAACATTATCAAGGGGAAGTCATTAGTCATTATTTAGATTTTACTTATGAAGATAAGAAAGGGGCTTTTTTTGATTATTGGAAAATTATAAAATAGAAAATTTTATTTTTATTTTCTATATGAAATAATTGATTTTACTGTAATATATACAAAATATAGATATAAAGCATAAATAAAATAATTCGAATAATTTTCAGTTGATACTTTATCACTAAAGATTATATAAAATAACCATAACGATACAGTTCCATATACAATAGATAAGAATAGATTTTTATTTTTATTTAATAAAAATGAATTTGGTAGAGTTGTAGAAAAAATAATTATTACAAATATTTTTATAATATCTAAAAAGTTCCAACCGAGGTAATAACTTATAATCCCAAAAATGAAAATAATAGAAAAAATATTTTTATAATTATTTTTGAAATTTTCAATAACCCTTTTTATATATCCATTCATTTTATTATCATCCTTTAATTTTATGCTATCTGTATAATATCTAAATAGTATATGTTTAGGTATAATTTTTAAATAATTTAATTAATGGATTTCTATATGAAGACACCAACACAAGAAGATTGGGATAATAAATTTGAGGAAGATAGTAAAAAATCTACTATTGCTCATAAGAAAAAACAAAGAATAAAACACCAAGAAGTTGAAGAAAGAAAAAAAAGTTTAATATATCAAAATGCGATAGCAAAAGAATATTTTGCGACAAATGACACCATTATAGTAACAGTAGGAACATTGTTATTCTTACTGATTTTACCACTCTATAATTACAAAATATATTGGTTGTTCTTTTTTCCAATGTTAGTAATAGGAACCAGTGTATATTACACATATAGAAAAAATAAAATAAAGAACTATTATAACACTCTATCAGAAACAACTATTGAATCCATTATAGAAAAAGAAAAAGAAAAAGAACATAAAAGTTATAAACGATTTCAGAAATTCTATAAAGTTCTATTATTTTTTATTATACTAATATTGATTTATGCCATCATTAAAAACAACCTCGAAGTATTGAGTTATTTTAATATAATTGACTATGTTTTTTTATCAATAACATGCTTATCCCTTTCATTGCTATTATATCAAATATTATTTGATGATATTGAGCTTTATGGAGAATTATTTTTAGCATTGATTGTTTTACTGCCAATGTTATATCTTAACTATATTCCAAATGGTGAGTATAAGGCTATTTTTACTAATATAAATAATAAAGTTATAGGAGAAGGAACAAAAAAAAGAGAGCCATTTAATATAGATATTGGAAGTAATTATATTCAATTTGATAATAAACATAAAATAAATATTGATAATAATCGAAGTAATTTATATGTTGATATTTATGGTAAGAAAGATTTTTCTTTATTGGTAACTAAAATGGGAACTGTTAAAATAATATCGGATGCAGTGACAGCTAATATAGAAGTTAAATATTAAGGGAGCACTTAAAATGGAAATTTTAAAATATATTAAAAAGAACTATAATTATATTGTAATTTTTACAAATTTAGATAATGACCCAACTGGTTCAATAAAAGAAAATATGTGTTTAGAAAATAATGGCTATACTTGTTGTTGGGTAATAGCAAATTCAAGAAAAATTGAAAAAATATTACTTTATATAAGAGAAAATAATATTAATAAAATTTATCAAGCAGATTATAATTATAGGGAAAATATCGAAGGAAGAAGATACAAAGTTTATTATAATAATTTAGAATTTGTAGATAATACAAAGTTTCATTGGAAAGAATTTACTAATACACAAAGTCCAATAAGATATATTAATAAAATAATTTAATTTTTATTTGAAAAATTCAAAATAAAACTATAAGATATCTCTACACCCAAAAACGGGTAAAAGGTATCTAATGAAAAAAAGAAAAAATCAAATAAAGACTATTGAAAAAATAGTAAAGTTCAACAAGAATAAAAAAACAAATTTTTTATATCTTAAACATTCACTTCTTGAATATATCTTTCAATTAGATATAAATTCTTCTTCCAAACTAATGTTAATCTATCTATTAAAAAATATAAATGTAAAGTTTTATCATTTATATGTAATTTGTCCTTATAATCAATTTGTAAAAGATTTGGGTATCTCAAAGCCTACCGCTGTAAAATCACTAAAAGAACTTAATGACAAAAAAATCATATCTGTTTATAGTGGAAAAAACAAAAAAAGAAACACAAAGGTTAAAGAGTATTTTTATGATAGAAAACAATTTCAACTAAAAACACCATACCAACACAACATAATAAATCTAACAATTTTTTACAAAACTTTTTTTATTTACCAAGAAATACAAAGTAAAGAAGTTTAACAAAGGAGAGTTAAGTTTCTTGGTTCTTCGTAGCCAGTTATCTTGACTAAATATAATATATATTAAACTTAATATAAATTTGAACTAATAAAAATATACTCATAAATTAATTTTTTTTTATGATTTTTTTTTGTTTTAATATTTGATTTTGTATATACTGAATATATAAAAAAAGGAAAATATATTTATGACACCATATCAATTTTTAAAAGATTATTTCAGTAGTGAAGAAAACTTCTTCATATTTACATTAGATAGAAACACAAGTAAAATCTATCAAAGAACATTTACAACCCAGCATTCAGATTTAGAAAAATATTTAAAAAAATGTTTATATTTTAATTCAATAGGTAGTGATATATATTATTCACTAAACACATTTAAAAAAGTAGATAATAAATTAAGAAGACGGCAGGCAAATATCAACTCTATTAAATCTTTTTACTTTGATATAGATACAGATATGGAGATTATATACCCTAAAATCATAAAACTTTTAGGAGTTCCAACCTATGATATAAATACAAGTCCGAACAAGAAGCAACTAATCTATAAATTTGATAATGCGTATCAAGGAGATTATAAATATTTTTCTCAACTTTTAGAGGGTTTAACCAAATATTTTAAAACTGACAAAACTTTCGACACCCCAAGAATATTTAAAATGATTGGTGCTGGTCTTCAAAACAATAAAAACGGTTATAAAATCAACTTTACAAAAAATGAAAATTATTTTACATTTGAAGATTTTGAGGTGCTGGCAAAACCATTTTTGAACCTAATCGAAATCAAACCAATAAAAAAACCTAAACCTACCAAAAATCAAGTCAAAAACCCACCTAAAACTAAAAAATCTACTTCCACCCATACAAATCTATATGATTATAAAAAATACGAGAATAACTTCAAAATCAATAAAAAATATAATCAACTTTTAACCAAGTATCAAAATGACTATTCTCATGCAGATATAGCATTCGTTAAATGGTTAAGAACTTCTAAACAGATTAACGACAATGAAATATTAGTTGAAAAACTGTTCTCTGCTCGTGGATATGATAGTTTAATGAAGCACGATTACCAGATAGATTACTATATAGTAAATATTTTAGAAAAAACTTTATCTTCTTAACTCCCTTGTTTCAGGGATTTAAAAGGAAATTATAAAATTCTTTTTAAAATACCCCTCTTTTTTTTGTCTTTTATTTTTAGATAGTTTATAATTTTCAAATGTTCATACCGAACAAGGAAAAAAAATGTTAATTCAAAAGGCTGTAGTATTAGAAACAAATAAAAGTGATAAAAATTATCTA
>JAYEIM010000451.1:0-4953 GCA_034660095.1 Campylobacterota bacterium
GAACTGGCTGAATTAGGTGCAAGTGCAGAATATTATGGATATTCAGATCCTCAAAGTGCTATGTTGAAACTTCGTTGTTTTGTAGAGATAATTGTTAATAATATTTATAATGATTTAACTTTGCCTTTTGAGAAAAATTGGAGTTTATTTGATAAGCTTAAAAGTAAGGAATTCAATAGAATAATAAGCAGACATATTTTAGATAAATTTCATGCAATTAGAATAAAAGGTAACAAAGCTGTACATAAAAATAAATTTGATACTGATGCAATATGGTTAATTAAAGAAGCACACTGTATTGCATGTTGGATTTATACGAGTTATAAAGAAGGTACTCCTGAATCATGTAAGGAATTTATTAAAATAACAAATAGTGGAAATAAAATTGACAAATTAAATGAAACAATAAAACAGCTAGAGGAAACTTTAGAAGAAGAAAAACAAAAACAAATAGTTTCAAATATAGTACAACCAAATAATGAAAAAATTGAATCATTTAAAAATGATAATAACTACATATCAAATACATTAAATCTAAATAGTGATGAAATAACTAAAAGAATCAGCATTAACGATATTTTTGCTGATTATAATTTAACTTCTAATCAAACGAATTTAGTACAAGAATTAAATAGTTTTTTAACAGATGAAAATAAAAATATATTTTTATTAAAAGGTTATGCAGGTACAGGAAAAACATTTATTGCTAAAGGGTTAACAGAGTATTTATCATCTATTGGAAAAAAATATATTTTAGCTGCTCCAACAGGAAAAGCAGCAAAGGTAATCAAAGAAAAAACAAATAGTGAAGCATATACTCTCCATAAAACAATTTATCAATATAAAAGCTTGAAAGAGTACAACATAGGAGATATAGAAGGAAGTGAAACTTTTAAAGTATATTTTGATTTAGCTTCTAATGAATATTCAGATCAAACAATTTATATAATTGATGAAGCTTCTATGATTGGGGATATTGAACAAAATAGTGAGTTTCTACAATTTGGCTCTGGTAAGTTATTATCAGATTTAATGGAATTTATTAATATTGATCATAATGACCATAATAAAAAGATAATATTCATAGGAGACAATGCACAATTGCCACCAATAGGTATGAACTTTTCACCAGCATTAGATAAAAAATACTTAGAACAAGAATTTAATGTAAGTGTTGATTCTTTTGAATTAACAGAAGTTGTTAGACAAAGCTCTAATAGTGGTATAGTTGAAAATTCTTTAACTTTGAGAGAATCCATAAGAAATAATATTTTTAATCAACTTGATTTTAAAACAGAATTTGATGATGTTACTCACTTAGAACAGCAAAATATTTTGAGTCAATATTTAGAATCTTGTAATCATAAAATTAATGGTGACTCAATAATAATAGCACATTCAAATAGAGTAGTTGACGAATACAATACACTAGTACGAAAACATTTTTTTCCTAATCAAGAGTTTTTATGTTCTGGTGATAAAGTTATGTCAACCACAAATAATAATACATTTGGTGTTTTTATTTACAATGGTGATTTTGGTCTAATTAGAAAAGTTTATCCTTATCAACAAAATGATAAAAGAGAAGTGATCATTAGATACAAAATAAATCAAAACGAAAAGGCAATTACATTAAAAATTCCATTATGGTTTAGAAAAGTTGAAATAGGCTTTAAAAATGATAAAAATCAATCAGTGTTTTTTGAATGCTATATTTTAGAAAATATCCTTTATCCAGATTTGGTTTATAAAAATTATCAAATGGAAACATTAAAAGATAAAGATATTCGTTCACTTGAAGCTAAAGTACTTTATGTTGATTTTAAGAATAGAGCAAATGAAAAAGGTTTAAAAAAAGATAGTGAAGAATTTAAACAAGAGATAAAAAGTGATAAATATTACAATTGTTTAAAAGTAAAGTATGGTTATGCATTAACTTGCCACAAAGCACAGGGTAGTGAATGGAAAAATGTATTTGTCAATTGTAAAACACATGAACAAATTTTAAGTAAAAGCTATTTTCGTTGGTTATATACATCTATTACAAGAGCATCTCAAAAACTATATACTATAGATGAACCACATATAATACTAGAAGTTCCAAAGGCTAATATTCATACTGAACATATACAAGATACATACCAAGAGAATTTGCCTACTAATGCATTAAGTGATAATCCATTTAATATTGAAGATAAATTCTTATTAACAATTTATCAAAAAATTGTATCAATTATAGAATCTAATAATATTAGTATTATAGATATTCAACATAATCAGAATCAAGAAAAATATACATTTGAAAGCAATAATGAGCAGTCAAGAGTAACTATATATTTTAATTCAAAAGATATTATTAGTTCAATAATTCCAATTGAAACTAACAACTTATCAACCTTGTTAAAAACTATACTAGAACCACTAAAAAATCATATATTAACAGTAGAACAACATACAAATTTTACATTTATTGAAAAATTTTTAGAAGATTTTTATTTATCTCTCAAGGATAAGTTAATTGAAAATAAAATCAATATAGCAAATATAGAACATTTAAATTATATGGAAAGATATACATTTGGTAGAAATGAAGAGATTGCAATAATAGATTTTTATTATAATGGAAAAGGACAGTTTAGACCACCAACACCAAATAATAGAAGTAACTCTAGACAACTAGTACAAGATGTAATTGGATTTATGTAATGTCTGATAGCAAAGAAGTATTTAAGTTAAGAAAAGAAAAGCAACTAGGTGATGCATATACTTTAGCATTAAAACTTTATAATGAAGATTCAAGTGATGAGTGGATTCAGAAAGCTTATGCATGGGTATTAATAGATATTGTAAAAATTGAAATAAACAACAATAATACAACAAAAGCACAATTATTTTTTAATCAATTACAGTCAATAGATTTTTATGGAAAAGATGAGATTCTTACAAAGCAAATAGAATTATTAAAACCAAAATTAAATACTAACTATCAAGAGATACAACAAGCTGAGCAGCTAAGTAAAAATGGTAATCATCAAGCATCGATAGAACTTTTTAGAAAATTATATAAAACAGGTAAACTATCAAATGAACATCATCAATCTTTCGGATGGGCAATTTATAGATTATTATCAAATAATCAAGACAATTTAAATATCAATAATATTAAACAATATTTAATGGAGTATTTGAAGTTAAACAATAAAAAACCAGAAATGTTACACTCTTTTATTTTTCAATTTACAGTAATATATGCATCTAAACATAATGATTTTAATATTTATAAATTTTTTCAGATGTGGAATCCTCAGTATCTAAGAGATGAAGATAAAGAAAAACAATATAATGATGGTAAAACCTACCCATCTTTAGTTGAAAAGTTCATTAGATTATTAGTTGATAAAAACTATAACTTTGATGTAAATTATTTACAAGAAACGATACAAGACAATCTGTTAGTTATTGAGACTATAAGAGAAACATTCTTTTGGAAACTATTTAATTTTCATAAAAATAAGAACCTCAAAGAACTTTGGAATACGTTTAATTTTTATGTAAATAATTTTTCAAATTTTGGAGAGTCACATTGGCATTCAGAAATTTTAAAATTATCTAATAGATTTATGATTGAAGAAAATTCTTGGAGATTTTTTAACTTTTTTTATCTATGGGGATATCAAAATTTAAGATATGAAGATTGGGAAGAAGAGATAAATGGTGAAAATACTTATAAGCCATTGGCAAGAAAATCACTATCTCTAATAAATAAACATATTAAATCAAACGATATTAATATTAATGATTTAAGTTGGGTACTAGAACTTTATAATATTACTTTAGAGAAATTTAAAGATGACACATGGTTATTAAGAGAATATGCAACATTGCTATATAAAATAAATAAAATAGAAGAAGCCATAGAGATATATAAAAATATTATATTGGATTTAAGTGATCAAGCATATGTATGGCATGAATTCTCAAAACTATTAGAAAATATTGATATCAACATATCTATCTCAATGTTATGTAAAGCAATTACAATTCAAAAAAATGAGGACTTTTTAGATCAGATTCATTTAGATTTAGCAAAACTACTTATAAAAAAAGAATTTCATATAGAAGCTAAAACTGAATTAAGCTTATATGAAAAGCACAGGTTAGAAAAAGGTTGGAAATTAGCTGAAGAATTTGTATCATTAAACAATAAACTTTTAGAAGTTAATGCAAATAAAAATAATAAGACTTTTTACAATAATAATATAGAGTTAGCTGAAAATTATATTTATAATGATATTGAGTGGACAGACTTATTACTTTTTGAGAAGTTTAAAACAAAGGATAACAAAGAAAGAATAGTTTTTGTCGATTTAAATACAATAGAATTAGCAATAAATCCATACAAATTCAAAATATTAAAAAGTTCTAAAACAGATGAAGTTTATAAACTAAAGTTACATTATGATAAATCAAATGAAAAGTACATAGCCTTAAAAATACAGAAATCAAATTTAGAAAAAAAAGATTTGATAGCTAATGCATCTACAGATATAGCTATAGTTGATCATATAAATAATGATAAAAAACTTTTTCACTATGTAGTTAATAGATCAATAGATGGTATAGTTAGATTTAATCAAACAAAGTTTAGACCAAAAGCTGGAGATTTTATAGAAATACAATATTTTAAAACTTATAACAAAAACAAAAAAGAATATAGAACTCATATTTTGGACATTAAAAAAACTGATAAAACAAATACATCTTTGCTAAAAGAAATTAGTGGTGACATAAGGTTGAATTACAAGAATGGAAAAATTGCATTTGGATTTGTGGATGACTACTATATACCTGGATTTTTATTGAATAAGTTAGATATTGAAGAAGATGATTATGTATTTATTAAAATGATATTTAACCCGAAAGAAATAGATAGTAAAAAGCAGTGGAAAGTAT
>JAYEIM010000452.1:0-4928 GCA_034660095.1 Campylobacterota bacterium
AATATTAGATGCTCACCCTCTCCACTAAACTCATAAAGTGGCACTTCTGTTACTACAAAATCATCTTTATTTTGTTTAAAATATATATCAATTTTACTATGGTTTAAATAGTGTTGTTTTTTCATTATTTATTCTTTACATGGTTAGTATAGGAGGGGAGTAGTTAATTCCCCAATGTAGTTTTAATAAATTGGTACTACAAGGATAAATCCTACCACGACTAAAATAAATATTAGTCTTGTCATTAGTGTTACCTCCTTTTTGGAAGTTCCCTATACCCATATTTCAGATACCGCCCATCACACATTGCCTAAGCAATTTGATTTATATAAAAAAAGGTAAGGATATAAAAACCTTACCTTTTTAAACTTCAATTATCAAGAGTAACTAATTCTTGAATATTGAGATAACACTAATGCTTAGTTGAATTATAACAAATCTAAATTATAATGTCAACTAAAATGATGGCTTTTACAATTACATTTATACTTACCCGTAACTGCTTGTGCAAATATATTTAGCTTTACACCATATTTGTTTGCTATTTTATTTATCTTATTTATATTTTTAGGGTCAAAAGTAAAAAGTACTTCATACTCTTCTCCACTACACCCTACTTCCTTAGGGATTTTTTGGAAAAAATCAAAACTTAATTTATTTACTTTACTTAATCTTTCAAGCTCAAAAAACAATCCATCTGATATATCTAAAGCACTGTTAATATATGGTGCTATTTTATAAAAAAATTTTGGATTTAATGAGGGTGTTATAAACTTTGAATCTTTTTTTACTTTTTTACCGTTTAATAACCTATCTAAATCTTTTTTAACCTCACCTAAAGTCCCAGTATAACAAACTAAATCGCCTTTTTTAGTTCCAGATCTTAAAGTTGGATTTTTTGTTTTAGAGATAATCGTAATAGATATATCAAGTTTACTATTTGATATTGTATCTCCACCAATTATCTCAATATTATATTGTTTTGCAACTTTTTTAAATCCTGTTGCTAGTTCATCCAACTCTTTTTTACTAAAAGATGGGGGAATAGCAACACTTAATAGTGCATATTTAGGCTTTGCATTCATAACTATTGCATCACTAATATTTATAAGCATAGATTTTATTGCAATTTGTTTTAAACTCATCCAAGATGTTTTAAAATGTACATTTTGAAAAAAAGCATCCATACTGTAAACATGTTTACCTATAACCGCACCATCATCACCTATAAAAGTTTTGTTTTTTGATGAAAACTGTTCTATAAAATAATCTTCTTTATTTTTTATTTGACTCATAAAGTTAATTATAGCATTAAAAAGATATAATATTGTCTTATTTTTTTAAAAGGGATCATCAGTTGGATTATTTAAAGGTTATTGGAAAAAAAAACTTACAAGGAAGTGTTAAAATAAGTGGTGCTAAAAATGCAGCATTACCACTATTGGCTTCTACTATTTTATCTTCAAATAAAATAGAGATATCAAATTTACCTGATGTAGTTGATATAAATACTTTATTGAAATTATTAGAGATGTTAGGTTCAACTTACACTAAGAATGAGAATGATAATGGATTATTAACAATAGATTCTACAACAATAAATCAAACCAAAGCAACTTATGAGATAGTAAAAACTATGAGAGCATCAATACTTGTATTGGGTCCATTACTTGCAAGATTTGGGCACTGTGAAGTTTCACTTCCAGGTGGTTGTGCTATAGGACAAAGACCTGTTGATTTACATCTAAAAGCTTTAGAGCAAATGGGTGCAATTATAGAGATAAAAAATGGATATATAGAAGCAAAAGCACCAAATGGTTTAAAGGGTGCAACAATAGTATTTGATAAGATAACGGTAACAGGAACTGAAAATATTGTTATGGCAGCATCTTTAGCAAAAGGTGAAACAACAATCATAAATGCAGCCAAAGAACCTGAAGTTGTAAATCTTTGTGAAGTTTTAAGAGATGCAGGAGTAGAGATAGATGGGATTGGTACAAATACCATTAAAATAATTGGTTCAAATCAAAAACTTTTAGATTTTAAAAATTTTACAATTATACCTGATAGAATTGAAGCAGGAACATATCTATGTGCTGGAGCTATCACTAACTCTATTTTAAAAGTTGAAAATGTGATACCAGAACATCTTGAAGCAGTTTTATCAAAGTTTGAAGAGATGGGCTATAATATTTTAAGAGAATTATCGTCTATAACAATTTTACCTGCAAATAAAGTAAAACCAATACATATAACAACCACAGAATATCCAGGATTTCCAACAGATATGCAAGCACAATTTATGGCAATAGCAACTATGGCAGATGGTGTTTCAATAATAGATGAAAAACTATTTGAAAATAGATTTATGCATGTTAGTGAGCTTATAAGAATGGGTGCTGACATTGTATTAAATGGAACAGTTGCCACGATAAACGGAACTCCTAAAAAACTTTTAGGTACAGATGTTATGGCTACAGATTTAAGAGCAAGTAGTGCTTTAGTTTTAGCCGCACTTGTAGCTTCTGGAGAAACCAATATACATAGAATCTATCACCTTGATAGAGGTTATGATAAACTTGAGGTAAAATTAGCCACTTTAGGTGCAAATATCACAAGAGATAAGGAATAGTAGATGAAACATTTTTTAACTTTAAAAGATTATTCAAAAGATGAAATATTAGAGATTATTGATCTTGCAATAAAAATTAAAAAAGAGACTAAAGAAAAAATATTTAAAAAATATATGCCTATGCAAACATTAGGTATGATTTTTGAGAAAAGTAGTACACGAACAAGAGTAAGTTTTGAAACTGGTATTTTTCAGCTAGGTGGTGTTGGATTGTTTTTAAGTTCAAATGATATTCAACTTGGTCGTGGTGAACCTGTAAAAGATACAGCTAGAGTTATAAGTAGTATGGTAGATATGGTTATGATAAGAAATGATTCACAAGATGAGCTTGAAGAGTTTGCCTCTTATTCAAAAGTTCCTGTTATAAATGGACTTACCGATAAATATCATCCTGTACAACTTATGGCTGACTATATGACAATCATTGAACACGGACTTGAAAAAAATATAGTTGCCACTTATATTGGTGACGGAAACAATATGACACACTCTTGGCTAATGTTAGCGGTAAAATTAGGTTTTGAACTTAGAATTGCAACACCAAAAGGTTATGAAGTTGATAAAACTATTTTAAATGAAGCTTTAGAATTTGCAAAAATTAGTGGTGCAAAAATCACAACTACAAATGATCCAGAAAAAGCTATCAAAGGTTGTACTGTTGTTACAACTGATACATGGGTATCTATGGGTCAAGAAAATGAAAAAGAGCAAAGAGTAAAAGATTTTTCTGGTTTTATGGTTGATGATAAACTTATGAAATTAGCAGATAAAAAAGCTATATTTTTACATTGTTTACCAGCATATGTGAGCTATGAAGTAAGTGAAGAAGTTTTTGAAAGATTTAGTGAAACTATATTTAATGAAGCGGAAAATAGATTACATGCACAAAAAGGTATCATGGTGTACCTTGATAGGAATAGAAATAATGATTGATTTTACAAAATTTGAGAAATATAGCCGACCGGGACCCAGATATACATCTTATCCAACTGCACCAGAATTTAATACAACATTTACACAGCAAGATTTAATATCTAAGTTTAAATCTCAAAGTAGTGATCGTCCACTTTCACTTTATATACATGTACCTTTTTGTAGAAGTGCTTGTTATTTTTGTGGTTGCAATGTGATCTTTACAAGCAAAGAGGATAAAAAAGTTAAATATATAGAGTATCTAAAAAAAGAGTTAAAAATACTAGCACAATATCTTGATACAAATAGATTAGTAACACAGATGCATTTTGGTGGTGGAACACCAACATTTTTATCTCCTGAACAATTAAAAGAGGTATTAGATAGTATTAGATCTACTTTTCCAAACTTTGCTAGTGATGCAGAAGTTAGTTGTGAAGTTGACCCTAGATTTTTCGAGCAAGGTCATATGGATGTTCTTAAACAAGCTGGTTGCAATCGTCTTAGTTTTGGTGTACAAGATTTAGACCCACAAGTACAAAAAACAATTCATAGAATACAACCATTTGAAACAACTCAAAATGTTGTAAAAATAGCACGAAATGCAGGTATTAAATCTATAAATATAGATTTAATTTATGGACTTCCTCATCAAACAAAAGAAACTTTTGCAAAAACAATAAGAGATATAGTAAAACTAGACCCAGATAGACTTGCTGTATTTAACTATGCTCATGTACCTTGGATGATGAAAACACAAAGAAAATTTGATGAAACAACATTTGCACCACCCTCTACAAAACTTGAAATTTTAAAAGATTCTATTGAGTTTTTTGGTTCAGTTGGTTATAAAATGGTTGGGATGGATCATTTTGCAAAACCAGAAGATGAACTATTTAAAGCGATACAAAAAGGTGAACTACATAGAAACTTTCAAGGATATACTACAAAAGGTGGTGCTGATTTAATTGGTATTGGTGTTACTTCTATTGGAGATGGTGTAGATTATTATGCACAAAATTTTAAAACATTGCCAGAATATGAAAAAGCTATAGATGGTGGAAACTTACCTGTATTTAAAGGATATAGTTTAAGTGATGATGATATTTTAAGACAATTTGTTATTATGGAACTTATGGCAAATTTTTCTTTGGATATGAAAAATGTTGAAAAGAAATTTAATATAAATTTTAATGACTATTTTGCAGATGCACTTAAAATGTTAGAAGAGTTTGTAGAAGCAGAACTTATAACAATTTCTGATGATAAGATTGATGTAAATCAAACAGGTGCTATGTTGATACGAAATATCTCTATGCCTTTTGATGCATATTTACATAAAATACCAGAAGATAAAAGAAGATTTAGTAAGACTATATAACTA
>JAYEIM010000453.1:0-4884 GCA_034660095.1 Campylobacterota bacterium
AACTAAACATACAAGTGATGTACCATATTTTTTTGCTAATTGACAAATTTCATCAAATCTTTCAATACCATCCTCAAGATTTACAGAATTTAAAATCGGTTTTCCACCTATAAGTTTAAGTGCTTGTTCAAGTGCAGGTATCTGTGTAGAATCAGGCATAAGTGGTAGTGCTATTTTTTGTGCATATAAAGACACAACTTCATTCATATCTTTTGTTTCATCACGACCAGCAAATCCAACACTTACATCAATTATATGAGCTCCAGCTCGAACTTGCTGTTGACCAACTGTAAGAGTACCCTCAAAATCTTCAGCTTTTAATAGTTCTCTAAATGCTTTAGAACCAGTTGCATTACTTCGTTCACCTATTAAAAGTGGTGATGGGTCTTGTTTTAGTTCAACTGTATTAAATAAAGATGCTAAAGATGTAGGATGGTTACCTGTAGGTATTTTTGGTGTAATATTTATTGTTAAATCTACCAATGCTTTGATATGCTCTGGTGTAGTTCCACAACAACCACCTAAAAAACTAACCCCATCAAAATCTAAAAAATCTTTTTGTATGTTAGCAAATTCATCTGGTTGCATTGGATAAAAAGTATATCCACCTCTATTTTGAGGGAGACCTGCATTTGAATGAATTGATAATAGTTTATCTGATAATTCACTTATAATTTTTAAATGTTTTTTTACCTGTTCTGGTCCTGTTCCACAATTGAATCCTAAAGATAAAATATCAAAAGGCTCAAGAATAGTTGCTATAGTTTGTGCGTCTGTACCTATTAACATTGTACCACTTAATTCAATTGTAACAGAAACCATAATTGGTATATGATCTGCTGTGTCTTTAAGTGCATGAATTGCAGCTTTTATTTGAAGCGGATCTTGACAAGTTTCAAGTAAAAAAACATCAACTCCACCATCTACTAAACCTTGTGCAGTAATTTTATAACCATCATACATAGTATCATAATCAATATGCTTTAAACTAGGAAGTTTTGTACCAGGTCCAATTGAACCTAAAACAAATCTAGGTTTATCTTTCGTAGAGTATTTATCACAAAGCTCTTTTACTAATATAGCACCTTTTTTAGATAACTCATAAGCTCTATGACCCATATCATATTCATCTAAAACCCAAGGCATAGTACCAAAAGTATTAGTTTTAATCATATCTGCACCAGAATCTAAATAGTTAGTATGAATTTGAGTTAAAATTTCTGAAGCAGTATCATTTAAAAGTTCATTACAACCCTCTTGATCAATTTGATTTTCATCAAGCCAAGCTGTAGAAGGTATATTGAAATTTTGAAGCTGAGTACCCATAGCACCATCTATTATAAGTGCTCTATTTTTTATAATATCTAATATTTGTTTTTTAATCATATTTATTAACCTGCAAATTTAACTAGAATCATACCTGCAAATTTCTCTTTTTTATAAAATTCAATTCTGTAAGTAGATCCTTTTTTGTCTATTGAGAATCTTTTTTTCATTTTTTGATGACTTATAAGTATATCTGTCTCTTTTTTTGTTTTATTTGTAAATCCAATGACATTAACCCTATAATCTTTTGTATTGTACACTTTAAAATCATTTTTTACTGTTATGAGTGATCCAAATTCTATATTTTTATCTTTTGAATCAATATTTAACTTTATAGGTTTTTGATCTTTATCTAGAGCTACATAATCTGCTTTTAGTCTAGCTAGTCTTCTATTCCCATAGTAAATAGTATATACATTTTCTTTCTTAACAATACTCATAAGAGGGTTGCTTGGTACAAAATCAATAGTGCCATCTTTTTTAACTGGAAAATATTTTAGTATATTTCTTATTTGTGATAGGGGTAGTTTGATTTTATTATCATATAAAGATATTGCAATATCATGATCTATAATATTTTTTAAAACTTTATCTTCTAAATTAAAATTCCGTTTATATTCTATCCCCATTACATCCATATACTTTTCAAGTGCTACAAGATGATAATAGATTCTTTGATGCGTAGGTAAGTTTTTACTTGCTTCATTTCCAAAAGCAGCTTTTCCTTGATTTATAGCATAATATGTCAATGTTTTTTCCATCTCTTTATCACCCTCTACAGTTCTTGTATTGTGTAGATGATAGATATCTTCATCTTTTATAAGGTGTTTATTTACATGCTTTACAACTTGATTTGATATATTTAAAAGATTTGAATATTTTTTTGTAGGTATACTCTCTTGATCAATGATAGAACATTGTCCCCATCTATAAGGTGAATGTAGTTTATCTTCATATTTAGGTCTATAATAACCACTACCATCATGAAGATTTACAATTAATTTAACACTTTTATCTTTTATGTAACCTTTTATTCTTTGAATAGATTCATATTCTGGATCATTTTTAGATAGATTTGCAAATTTTCTGTTCATATCTCCATATGGTCCACGACTTCTTTTAATAATACTGTAGAAATTTAAATTTGGTACAATCCAAACAGAACCTTTTGTTATAGTATAGTGTGTTGCAATAAGTGATGCGGCCATAAATCCACCTGGCTCATCACCTTGTATTCCTCCAACTATTAAAAGAGTATTGTTATCTTTAAAACCTTTTTTAATAATATCAAAATCAAAGTTTTTAATTGTTTTTTTAGTAGCAATACTACTTTGTCTTTTAATTTTTTGTTCTGGATACGATACTGCTTTAGGAATTAATATTGCTTCAGGGTGTTTTATTTTAGTTGTATTTAAATTTTGCTTAACAAGTTCTATTTTTTTTTCTTTAACTTTTTTAGTTTTTATAGTTTCTTTCTTTTCAACTTTTGTAATTTTTATAGGTTCTAATTCTTTTTCTTCTTTTTCTGTTTCGATACTTTTTATAGGTTTGATTTGCTCTTTAGTTACAGGTATTGTAGAAGATGGAGTGTTTTTTTCATTACATGCAGTAAATAAAAGTAAAATAGTAAATAAAAAAGTATATTTATTTATAGTTTTTCTCATCTATATAACCTTTACATGCCATGGTTCAAATCTTACACCATCTTTATTATTTATTGTATATCTTATACTTACATAATCTAATTTTTTCATTTTTGCGAACTCTTTAGTCTTTGCAAATTCTGCTGTAAAGTTTCTATTCCCCCAACCTTTTTTGCCGATATCAAAATCACTAATAGCATGATATGTATAAGCAGGTGGTGCAATTATATTTGAAGCTTGAGATAAGTTTCCATTTAAGCTTTTAACTTTTGAAATATATAAACTAAGTTGTTTTACAACATTTCTTATACCTGAAGTTAAAATAAGATTACTCCCTACATCTTTTAAAATTCTATTGTAATCATCAAGAGGTTTACCTTTAAATACATAATGCCCAGAGCGTGATATCTTTTTGATATCTTTTTTATGAATAGATTGAGAGATATTTTGTACAGTTTTATCACCATAAAAACCAAATTTAGAAGGTTCGCTATAAAAAAGTTTCTCTATAAGAGTTATCTCTTCTTTTGAAAATTTGCCAATTGCTGAATAGTTTCTTGCATAAAATCTTGCTTGATCAAATGATATTATATTGAAGTTTGCAAATCCCACAAATCTTCTAAGTCTTCTAAGTCTTCTATCTAAAGTATATAAAATTTGTAAATCGTTTATATGTAGATTTGTATCTTGATTTAATGTAATGTAGTCTTTTGCAAAAACTGGTGACAATGTTGATAATAATAAAAAGTTTCTTCTGTTCATAGTCGCGATTATAGCTTAATTTAACTTATGAACAATATTTTCATAAAACTTATTTAAATTCTTAATTTTAATAGTTGATTCTCTTTGTTTTTTGCCCCAAGTTGGTTCTGGAAAGTAGCTGTCATCTTTAAATCTAGCTTGTATATGAAAATGTACATGAGGAACATAGTTTCCAAATGAAGCAATATTTATTTTATCTGGATTAAAAAATGAAAGCATCTCTTTTTCAACTATATCCAAGACTCTAAATATTTCAAGTTTTAATTTATCGTTACATTGACTGAACTCTTTAATAGGCTTTTGCGTAAATATTTTAATCCAAGGTATCTCAAAAGGTTCAATTTCAAGCTTTATAAGAGAATTTTGATAAATTATAGTATCCATATTTAAACAACCATTTTTATATGTTGATGGTCACCTAATATTTTATAAATATTTTTTCTATCCTCTTCATTATGAACAACCATCTCTAAAGTATGACTACTAAACTTACCTTTACTACTTTTTTTTGATGGTTTAATTCCATGTTTTCTCTCATTTAATACTTCTTTTATAATACAATTTATATCTTGCTCACATCTAATAACAACTTTATATGTCCAATCACAAGGATAATCTAGTTCTAATTTATGATCATTTAAATCAAAACCTTTGGTTTCTTTAGTAATCATCTATTAAAATCTCCAGTTTTACCACCACTTTTATGCTCAAGTTGTACATCACTTATAATCATACCTTTGTCTATCGCTTTTACCATATCATAAATAGTTAAAAGACCAATACTAACTCCCGTAAGAGCTTCCATCTCTATCCCTGTTTGACCTTTTAATTTAGTTGTAACAGTTAGTTTAAATCCAGGTAGATCATCAAGCTGTTCTACATCACAATTTATACCACTTAAAAGTAATGGATGACACATAGGTATAAGTTCAGGTGTTTTCTTAGTTCCCATGATTGCCGCAATTACAGCTGTTTGTATAACTGGACCTTTTTTATTCTCATTTGAGACTACATTGTTAAACGCTTCTTGATTCATAGATATTGTACCACTTGCAATTGCAATTCTTGTTGTATTTTCTTTTGCTGAAACATCAACCATTTTTGGTCTATTGTTATCATCTAAATGTGTTAAGTTTTCCACTTAATTCCTTTT
>JAYEIM010000454.1:0-20708 GCA_034660095.1 Campylobacterota bacterium
AGTGAGCTTAAAGTTCCAATGGATATTTTAAATCCAAAAACTGAAGAATATGAGTTTTACAAAAATGAGTATGGTTCTGTATATAAAGATATAGAGGAAAAAGGTCTAAAACTATGGCTTTCTTAAAGCAGTATGAGATACTATTAAAAAAAGCTAAAGTGGATTTAAAAGTATCTAAAAATCTGCTTGAAGATTTTGAAAATGGTGATGATGAGCTTGATTTAGATGTTATTATGTTTCATTTGCAACAATCTGCTGAGAAACTTTTAAAATCTTTATTGTCATATTCTAAATTACACTATACAAAAACTCATGATATTAAAAGTTTAATAGATGCTTTAAAAGATAATAATATTGAAATTAGTATAAAAATCGAACTATTTATACCACTAACTGATTATGCTGTTGAGGGAAGATATGCAATTGTTCATGATGATTTAAGTGATGTAGATAAATATATAAAAAAACTAGATAGCTTAGTGTTATTTGTGGAATCAAAAATATGATAGATATAGATATTCTAAAACCAAAAATCATAGATGCCCTAATGCCACTAAAACCAGATAAGATTATACTTTTTGGTAGTTATGCTTATGGAACTCCTAATGAAGATAGTGATATTGATCTATTTTTACTTAAAGATGATTTGAGTATTGATGATACTAGACTTTATCAAAGAGAAGCTAGAAAAAGACTCTTAGATATAAGAAAGAGATATGACACTAATGGTATAGATGTATTATCTGTACCTACAGAATATATAAAAAAAAATATTTTTATAAAGTAGATATATTACAAAATGGGAAAGTGTGGTATGAACAAACAAGCTTCTAAAGAGTGGCTTATAAAGTCTTGGTATAATCTATCAACAGCTCAATTATTGTATAAAGAAGAATCTCATCCAGTATTTGATGAGCATTGTCTTCAAAAGAAGAGGTAAAGATATAGTGCCAAAATATGAAAAAATTCTTGTCACAGGGGCTACTGGTTTTATAGGAAATCATCTTATAAAATACCTTTTGAAATCTGAATCTTTTGAAGTGATAGCTACTTCTACAGATATAGAAAAAACAAAAAAATGTGATTGGTTTGATAAGGTAAAATATATTCAATATGATATAGATACACAAGATAATGAGGATTTATATACTTTTTTTGGTAAACCAGATAGAGTTGTCTATTTGGCATGGGGTAATCTTTCAAATTATAATGATTTGATTCATATAGAAAAATTTTTACCTAATAGTTATCTATTTATCAAAAATTTAGTGCAAAATGGATTAAAAGATATAGTAGTGAGTGGTACTTGTTTTGAATATGGTTTAGTAGAGGGTTGTTTATCTGAAGATATATCTACAAATCCATCTAACTCTTATGCTATAGCAAAAGATAGCTTATATAAATTTATAGGTGAATTAAATAAAAATTTTGATTTTAGTTATAAATGGATAAGGCTATTTTATATGTATGGAGATGGACAATCAGAAAACTCTTTATTACCACTTTTAGATAAGGCTATAAAAAATGGTGATAAAGAATTTAATATGTCTGGTGGAGAACAATTAAGAGACTATTTGGATATAGATGAAGTTGTAAAAAATATCATCTTAATATCAACACAAACAAAGTATATCAATCAAGCTATAAATTGTTGTAGTGCAAAGCCTTGTTCAGTTAGAAGTTTAGTTGAGAAATATCTAGAAAATAAAAAATATACCATGAAGTTAAATATGGGTTATTATCCATATTCTATTTATGAGCCTATGGCTTTTTGGGGTGATGATTCAAAATTAAAAAAAATAAAGGAAATGGTATGAAAGCTGAAATAAAACCAAGAATAGAACTAGAAAATAGAACAAAACTACAAGATGTTATCCCATTATCTACTCCTTTTACTCTATTTATAGATCCAGCAGATTCATGCAATTTTCAATGTGTTTTTTGTCCTACGGGTGATAGAGAACTTATGAAAGAGATAAAAAGACCTTTTAAAGTTATGAATTTTGATTTGTATAAAAAAATCATTGATGATATGGTAGAGTTTGAAAATCCAGTAAAAGTCTTAAGGCTTTACAAAGATGGTGAGCCATTACTAAATAAAAAACTATCTCAGATGATAAAGTATGCTAAAGAAAAAGGTGTAGCTCATAATATAGATACAACAACAAATGCATCCTTACTTACTAATGAGATGAGTTTAGAACTTATTGAATCAGGTTTAGATAGGATAAATATATCTATAGAGGGTGTAAATAAAGAACAATAT
The DNA here is from genome assembly GCA_034660095.1 of Campylobacterota bacterium. Classification (GTDB taxonomy): domain Bacteria; phylum Campylobacterota; class Campylobacteria; order Campylobacterales; family Arcobacteraceae; genus JAIOSF01. Next base: position 2,267 of record JAYEIM010000454.1, read on the forward strand.
AAAAGCTTTTCAAAAGTAGATATAGATTATGAAGAGCTTGTAGATAATATCAAGTTTTTTTATGAAAATAAAAAGCAGTGTGAAGTGTTAGTAAAAATAAATGGCGATTCTTTAAGTGAAGATGAAAAACAACTTTTTTTAGATATATTTGGAAACTACTGCGATAGGATATATATAGAACATGTGATGTCTTGTTGGCCAGAGTTTGAGATAAAAGATATAGATGTAAATCAAGATTTGGGTATATATGGACAAGAGATAAAAGAGGTAAGTGTTTGCCCTTATCCTTTTTACTCTATCTCTGTTAATTCTGATGGAAAAGTAAGTTTATGTTTTTTAGATTGGTCAAGAAAGCTTGTTGTAGGCGATGTAGGTGAGAGATCTATAAAAGATATATGGCTAGGTAAAGAGATGAATGAGTATAGAAAAATGTTCTTAGAAGATAGAAGAAAAGAACATCCTGTTTGTAAAGATTGTGGACAGCTAACTCATGGAATGCCTGATAATATAGACCCCTACAGAAAAAAGTTATTAAAAAAAATAGAGGAAAGCTAGATGCCAAAATGGCACATAGAGTTAGATGATATTTTAGATAGTAGTTTTTTTGAACCATACCCTTTTAGAGAGATAAGTTCAAAGGGGATAGCTTTATATGGTGCTGGTGATATGGGAAAAATGGCACTAGATTTTTTTAAAAAATCTGGGATAAAACCTTTTTATATAATCGATAAAAATAAATCAGGATTATTAGATGGTATAAAAATACTTAATCCAAAAGATATAAGTTTAGATGATAAAAAGTCACTTACTTTTATAGTATCTATAGCTACAATACCTTTAAATCCGATATATGATTTTTTAAAAAATGATGGTTTTGTTGATATTAGACATTTTTATGATCTTTCAGAGATACTTTTTAAAGATGCTATGTCAAATGGCTGGATAGAAGAAAAAGCAGATAAAGATGAACTTGAATATGTACTAAAACTTTTAGAACATGATAATAAATCTGTAGCACATTATCTTCAGTTTTTATGGTGGCGTTTAAAAAGAAAAGAAAATATTAGTAGTGAATTTCCAGTACTATGTAATCAAAAGTTTTTTAAAGCACCTTGTATGCCCAAACTTAATGAAAATGAGTGTTTTTTAGATGGTGGTGCGCATCATGGACAAAGTTTAAGCTCTTTTTTTAAAGCAACAAATCATCAATATGAAAAAGTATGGGCGTTTGAACCAGACAACAGAAATATATCTATTTTAAAAGAAAATATCAAAAATGAGATAGATATATATGGTAAAGCACTTCATTATAGATGTGAAAATGTAGCTTTTCAAGATGCTTTGTGTTATGCTTCAAAAGTTATTAATAGTGGAGATATAAGTGTAGAGGCAGTTACTATAGACTCACTAAATATAAATCCCACAATCATAAAACTACATATTGAAGGTGGGGAATACAATGCACTTATAGGTGCATCTAAAACTATAAAAGATAATCGACCCATAGTGATGGTTTTAGCAGATCATAATAAAGATGGTCTTTATTCTATACCTAAATATTTAGGCGATTTAGAATCTTATAAAATATATTTTTATCTACATGATTATTGCGGAAATTCAGCAGTATATTATGCAATACCTAATGAAAGAGTTATACATGAAAGCTAAACTAGAATCAAAACTTCGTACAGAAAAAAGAGTACTTCTTCAAGATGTTATCCCTATAAAAACTCCTTATTTACTTTATGTAGATCCATCAAGTTTGTGTAATTTTAAGTGTAAGTTTTGTCCAACTGGTCATAAAGATATTTTAAAAGAATCTGATTATAAAAGAGGGATGCTTGACTTTGAACTCTTTAAAAAAATGATTTTAAATCTTAAAGAGTTTGACCAACCGTTAAAAGTTTTAAGAATGAATAAAATAGGCGAACCGCTTTTAAACAAAAATATCGCAGATATGATAAGGTTTGCCAAAGATAGTGAGTGTGTAGAGTATATAGACCTTGCTACAAATGGTGCATTGTTATCTAAAGATTTAGCAACTGATATTATATCTTCTGGTATAGATAGGCTTAATATCTCAGTAGAGGGTGTAGATAAAAATCAATATTTACAAAACGCTTTAGTAGATATTGATTTTGATAAATTTGTTAGTAATATAAAATGGCTTTACGAAAATAAAAAAGATTGTGAAGTAACTATTAAAATCCCTGGAAATTATCTAAGTGATGCTGAAAAAAGGAAATTTCTAGATACATTTGGAAATTATTGTGATTCTATTTTTATAGAAGATTTAGCTCCTATATGGCCTGAATTTGATTTACAAGAAAGAGCTGATATTACATTAAAAGATGATAAAGGACAATATAATCAACCACTTGAAAAAAAAGATATATGTAGTTATATCTTTTACTCTATGGCGATAAATGCAGATGCTACAGTGAGTGCGTGTTGTCCAGATTGGGATCAAAAACTTATAATAGGTGATTTGAATAAGCAATCATTACAAGAGATATGGAACTCACAAAAACTAAAAGACCTTAGACTTGAGCATTTAGAAGGTAAAAGATGTGAAAATGAAACATGTCGTGATTGTGGACATTTAGCTTATGCACAAGTTGATAATATAGATCCATATAGAAAGCAGATATTAGATAATATAAATCAGTAAAAAGGTTTTATACTTGATAGAAAATAAAAAAAAAATATGTCCGACATGTAGAGCTAAAGCTGATTTTTTAACTGATTGGAAATTTAGTGGATTTAATGATTCTATATTTAATTACACAGCAAATTTTTATGAGTGTAAAAATTGTGGGTTAGTATATATACAAAACATAACAGATACTAGACTTGCAAAGTTTTACTCTAATGAGTGTGATTATCATGATAAGGGACATTTCAATATACTCTCTGTAGAAAATATTAAAAAATATCAGTTTTATAAAAAAATGATATTAGAAGAAAACTTATCTGATATATCGATAGCTGATATTGGGTGTGGAAGGGGTGGTTTTTTACTTTGGCTTGAGAAAAATGATTGGAAAGCTAAGTGTTTTGGCGTTGATGTCGATTATAAAAGTATTCCAGAAGATGATGAAGTGAAACTTGGTGTTAATTTTATAAAAGGAAGTGCAACTTCTTTACCTTTTGAAGATGATACACAGGTTCTACTTAGTTATTTTCATGTTCTTGAACACATAAAAGACATAGACCTTGTATTAAGTGAATCTAATCGTGTTTTAAAAGATAATGGTTATATTCTTATAGAGGTACCAGATGCTTCAAGATATGACGAACTTCCTGTTGGAACTGCATTTTGGTTTGGAATTAGAGAACATATATATCATTTCTCACCAAAATCTTTAGAAAGTTCATTTTTGAGAAATGGTTTTGAAATTTTAAAGATTGAACAAAATGTTTTGCCAACGCCAGAGTTTGAATATCCATCACTATTAGTGATGGCTAAAAAAACTGATAAAAAAACTGATATAAAAATTGGTGATAAAGGTAGTATTGCCTCATTTTTAAAATACTCTAAAGATAGTTTGCAAAAACAAGCAGATCAAATTATTAAAATGAGTTTAAAAGATAAGAAGCTTGTTTTATGGGGCTGTTCGGCAGAGCTTTTTAGTTTATTACCATTATTGAATAAAGATGCACTAGAGATATGTGATTCAAGTAAATTAAAACAACAAAGTAAATACCAAGGATTAGAGATAATACCACCTAAAGATGCTGATAAAAATAGTATCTTAGTAATAGCTCCATACCTTCATAGCAAAGCTATTAAAAAGAATGCTTTGGAACTTGGTTGGACAGAAAATGATATTGTTATATTAAAGTAATAAAAGGAAATATTTAAGATGGAAGATAAATTTACTAAAACATTATATAGCTCACAAAGTGTAGATTCACTTGTCAATGAGATGAAACCTTTGATGCAAAAGATAGAAGCTGGATTTGAAAATGGAGTAGCTATCTATGGTGCTGGTTTTGTTGGAACATGGGCAGTACCATATTTAAAATCTATAGGAGCTAATGTTACTTGTTTTTTTGATAGAGATGAGAAAAAAAATGGATCTACTATATGTGATATACCTGTACTAACTCCAATAGATGAAAACCTAGCAAATACATCTACTATGCTCATAGCAGCAAGACATGCAGTAAAAGAGGTAGAAAATTCTATGCAAGAAAGAGAGATAGATATGCTCTCTTTTGATGGATATTATCTAGTTAAAAACTATGATAGATTTGCAAATGTTAGAGATAACTATTTTAATGATGAACGTTCTGTAGAGACATTTAATGCACTACTTATAGCTATGCTTAGTGGCTCAATAAAAAGCTGTTTAGATGTGATGGAAAAAGATATGTATTTTGCACTTCCAGAGTTCAGTGGTAATTTTAACGAAGCTTTTGTAGATGCTGGTGCTTTTGTAGGTGATACTGTTGAGAGATTTATTTGGGAAAATCTTGGAACATTTAAACATATTCATGCATTTGAACCAGGTTATAAACAGTTTAGAGCATTAGAAAAAAGGATAGATAGGTTATATGAAGAGTGGGCAATAGATAAAAACTCTGTGAGTTTAGTAAAAGCAGGTTTATCTGATGAAAATACCACTATGAACTGTTCTTATGTAGATGATTCACCACTTAGACATGGTCTTGTAGCTCAAGATAAAAAAGATATATCTGATGATAAATTTTCCTCAGAAGTATATACTTTAGATTCATATTTAGATGGTAAAGGTGTTAGTTTTATAAAAGCTGATGTTGAGGGGATGGAACTTGAACTACTAAGAGGTGCTAAAGAGACTATACAAAGGTGTAAACCTAAAATGGCACTATGTGCATATCATTATCCTAATGACTTATTTGAGATAGCAGAGTATGTTCGTGAACTAAATCCAGAATATAAATTCGTTCTTAGACAACACGCACCGATTTTTGGTGATTTTGTATTATATTGTTATATTTAATTTTACAAATACTAAATTAATAAAATATTTAAAACCATCCTATAAAGAATAGCTTAAACGAGTAGCTATTTTTTTAGGCATTAAAATATTGTTTCATTATTTGAGTATTTTAAAAAAATGCTCAGATGATCAAATAAATAAAGTAATACATTATTGGTCAGTGTTCATTAAAAACTCATTGTTTTCACAAGTGCTAAAACTAACGGTTTAGTATTATCTATGAGGTATTAAATGCCCCTTGATGGTATAAATACTCTCTTAGCTTGATATGGTTTATTGTATTTAAATATTGAGTAAATTATTGTTGCTAATTTCTTAGAAACAATGATTAAAGCTTCTTTTTTACTTTTACCAAATGATACTTTGTCATGAAAAAGTTTGTTAAGTTCAGTATTGTGTCTTACAGCAGCAACTGCTGCCATATAAAGAGCATGTTTAGCTATTGGTATGCCACGCTTTGCGAGCCTACCAACAGACAGAGAATTTCCAGATTGATATTGAGTAGGATAGAGTCCAAGATAACCTATAAAAGCTTTGGCAGAGTCAAACCTTTTAATATCTCCACACTCTCCAAGAACAGCAGATATAGTTTTATCAGATACACCTGGAATAGTTTTTATATTTTCAATTGAAGAATCAATAGTTTCTATTTTATTATATAGCAAACTATTTATTTGTAACTCTATTTCATCTTTTTCTTGACAAAGCAGTTCTAATATCTTAATATTAGTCTTAATCATTAAAGATCTTGATTCTTGAGCACGACCAGCATAAATTGAAGATTTAGAGAGTTCTATTAAGAACTTGGCTTTCTCTTCATTGAAGTTGTTACCTTTGATATGTCTAAATATCTTTGTCAGCTTCTTTGGCGTAGCTTTAGAAATATCCATTGCTGTTGGATACTCTTTAATGATTGCTAAGGCTGTTTTACTAAATAGATTTGGAAAGACTTTAGTAATCTCAGGATTGACAGTCGCCATTACAGTAGAGATTTCTCTCTGTATGGTTTTTATCTTCTCTGAGAGAGATTTTTTAAGTCTTCCTAAAACTTTAAGTGACTGATAATCATCATTAGAAATATAACTTTCTTTATATTTATCACTAGCTAGTAACTCAGCAATTACTAATGCATCAATTGCATCATTTTTAATCTTTTTCATAGTGCTAAAGTCTTTATACTTAGCTGTTTGATAAGAGTTGAGAAGTATTACTTTATAATCTGCATCAGTGATATATTCATATAGATTCTCACTAAAAGCTCCAGTTGATTCTACTCCAATTATGAAATCATCATTGTTGAGTGATAGTTCAGCTAGTCTTGAAACTAAATTTCTAAGACCTAAAATGTCTGAGTATATCCAGAATGGTTTAACGGCTATTTCTTTAGTATCATTTAAGATACAAACATAATGCTTTTCTTTGGCTACATCTATTCCTACATAGTACATAATACACCTCTTGTAATTAGTTTAGCGATCTCATAGCTTCGTGTTATACAAGGTAGAAATGTTCAATTTCTCCTCAGCATCCTATAGATGATTTAGTAAAGCTAACACAAGATGTTTTTTGTGCTGGTACGAGTAGTCCAAAAAGGAAAAAAACTTGTTTATAGTTAGCTTTTGTGAAAACCATGAGTCTTTAATGAACTCAACCATTTTATAGTATTTGGTTGGTTAATGTATTATACGAAGGAATAAAATGAATCAATTAGATAAATACAAATATGATATGAAGGAGCGTGTAGATAGTTATCCAGATAATAAAAATTTGAAAGAAACTTCAAATAATTTTTTTAATGAGATAGGTATAGGTAAAGCTGATTATGTATATAACTTTTTTTGGCTTGGTGTCCCTATAATACAAATGCCTCAAGACTTGCAAGCTATGCAAGAGATTATTTGGGAAGTAAAACCAGATTTGATTATAGAAACAGGTGTAGCATGGAGTGGATCACTATTTTTTAGTGCATCTATGCTTGCAATTTTAGAATCTTGTGATGAGATAGAAAAAGGTCATGTATTGGGTATAGATATAGATATAAGATCACATACAAAAGAAATTCTTCAAACTCACCCATTAAGAAAAAAAATAACTACCTTTGAGGGTTCAAGTATTGATGAAAATATGATAGCAAAAGTCAAAGAGTTTGGAAAAGGTTATAAAAGAGTTATGGTGTTTTTAGATAGCAATCATACTCATAATCATGTTTTAGCTGAATTAGAAGCTTATGCTCCTTTGGTTAGTGTTGGAAGTTATTGTATGGTTGGTGACACTGTTATAGAAGATGCTCCAGAGGGAATGGTTTCACAAAGACCTTGGGGTAAGGGGAATAGTCCTAAAAGTGCAGTTTGGCAGTTTTTAAGAAAGCTTAATGAAGAAGATATAGAAGCAAATGATGGGACTAAATTAAGTTTTGAGATTGATAAAACAATTGAGGATAAAATAGTTCTTACTGGTTCTCCTGATGGATATTTAAAGAGAATATAAAATGGAACAAAATAAAAAAAGTATTGCAAATTTAGAAGTTCCATTTTCGACCAAGGGGGGGGGAAGTTTTATAAATTCTAAAAGTACTATTGGTAAATATTGTTCTATAGGTATGTATGCTATGATAGGTCCTGGGCAACATCCTATTAATTTTTTATCAACTAGTTCTTTTCAGTATTTACCTCACGCATATTTATTAGAAAATGATAATATAGCGGAGTTTGAGTCTCATAAAGCATGTTGCATAGGTAATGATGTTTGGATAGGAGTTAGTGCTATTGTGCAAGATGGTGTAAATATTGGTGATGGTGCTATTATTGGTTCAAATGCTGTAGTGACAAAAGATATACCTCCTTATGCTATAGCAGTAGGGGTACCTGCTAAAATAATCAAGTATAGGTTTACCGAGGACATTATAGAAAAACTTTTAGATTTAAAATGGTGGGATTTAGATATTGAATCGATTAAAAAACTTCCATTTTCTAATATTCAAGAATGTATTGGTAAATTAGAACAAATAAGAAATAAATAAATATAAGGAATTAGATGAATGTTTTATTAATACAACCCGAAAAATTACCAGGTACGAAAGATACTAGGGCTTCAATTCCAATATCATTGCTTTATTTATCTGCATCTGCAAGGAAAAATGGTCATAATCCTTTTATTTTAGATTTTTCTACTATGGATGTACCTCAAGAAGAGGTAGATAAAAAAGAATTTTTCAGTTATGAGTGTATGAAGTATATTGAAAAAGAAAATATAAATTTTATTGGTATTAATTGTTTTACAACAATGCATTTTCCACAAGTTATGGAAATAGCAAAGATCATAAAAGAAAATTTTAAGAAAATTCCAATTTGTACAGGAGGTGCACATCCAACATTTTTTGCTCAAGATATAATAAAAAATTGTGCGGATATTGACTTTATTGTAACTGGAGAGGGTGAAGAATCACTTGTATTACTTTTAGATACTTTTGAAAAAACTCAGTGTAAAAATGAGCGTGATGAACTATTAAAATTAATACCTGCATTAGTATATAAAGATTCAAAACTAAATTTAATGAAAAATGATAGAGAAGGATATATTAGTAAAATAAACGATTTCGATATGCCAGCTTGGGATCTTGTAGATATAGAAAAGTATTATGGAGACTATAGTAAATATTATAATCCAAATAAGCTTAAATTTAATCTAACAGTAGCAATTATTACGAGCAGATCTTGTCCATATAGTTGTTCATTTTGTTCAGCACATTTAATTATGGAAAAAAAATATCGTAGTAAAACAGCGTCACAAGTCGTTGATGAAATAGAGTATTTACATAAACAAAGAGGTCAAAATTATTTTGCATTTATGGATGATGTAATCAATATAAGCTCTCAACATATAATAGATATTTCTAATGAGATAATAAAGAGAAATTTAAAAATACAATTTTCTATAAATCAAGGGATTTATATAGCAAATGCTACAATAGAATCTATAGATGCATTAATAGAAGCAGGTTTGGTAACAGTATCTTTACCTATAGAACATGGTGATGAAAAGATGAGAAGAAAAATTTTAAATAAAAATTTAAAAGATGAAAAAATATTTGAAATAGCTGAACATATTAAGAAAAAAGATATTTTTACTGTTGGTCTTTATATCATGGGATTTCCAGAAGAAACAGAAGAAAGCTTACAAAATACATATGATATGATTAATAAGTTAAATTTAGATATAAATGGAGTATCTACATTGGTGCCATTCCCAAGAACACCTGTATATGATCAAGCAGTAAGAGATAATCTTCTTATTCACTCTTTAAAAGAAACATGGTCAGGAAATGACTTTTTAGATCCATCAAGTAGAGATGGTTTTTGGATAAAACCTTACAATACTAGTATAGATACACTTCAAAAATATAGAGATATTTTTGATAATTTATATTTTACTAGTGATCGTGCTAAAGCTTTAAATTTACAATAATATGATTTATAATTAATGAAAAAACAACTAAGAATACAACATATAACATCCCATCTTGGAGGGGGAGTAGGGAGAGTGCTTTTAAGTTATCTAGAAATAGCTCAAGAAAAATCACAATTCTATCATAGTGTAGTTAGTCTTGATTATATAAATAAAAATTCTAAAAGTAAATTGAAAGAATCTAATATTAGTTTTTTTGAAGAAATGTCAAAAAATTATGAAGAATTAATAAAAATTATATCTGATGTTGATATTATTTTAATTCATTGGTGGAATCATCCTTTAATGTATGAGTTTTTAGTTAAATATACTTTACCAAAGTGTAGAGTTATTATATGGAGTCATATATCTGGATTACACAGTCCATCTAATTTTACAAAACCATTATTTAGATATGCGGATAAATTTATTTTTACTACGCCTATAAGCTATGAAGCTGATATAATAAAAAATTTATCTTTCAAGCAAAAACAAAAAATATCAGTAATTTGGTCAACTGCAGGATTAAAACATATAAAGGATGTAAGTTTTAAAAAACATAAAGGTTTTAATGTTGGTTATCTTGGAACCGTTGATTATTCAAAGCTTCATAAAGATTTTTTAAATATCTCTGCAAAAATTGATATTGATGATATACATTTTATTGTTTGTGGTGGAGATGATGAAAAAAACATTAGGACGGAAGCAATTTCAAAAGGTATTGACAATAAATTTGAATTTGTTGGAAAAGTAGATAATATTAAACCATATTTAGAGAAATTTGATATTTTTGGTTATCCACTTTCTTTATATCATTTTGGTACTTGTGATCAAGTTCTAGCAGAAGCAATGGGTTGCGGAATAGTACCAGTAGTTTTTGATAATGCTATGGAAGAATATATGGTGCAAGATGGTAAAACAGGAATAGTCGTTAAGAATCAATTAGAATATAAAGAAGCGATAAAAAAATTATATAAGAATAAAAAGTTTAAAAGTAAACTATCTAAAAATGCAAAAGAATATGCATTTAAAACATTTTCATTAGAAAAAATGATTGTTGAGTGGGAAAATACATTTAATGATTGTTTAACAATTACAAAAACAATAAAAAAGTGGGATGGTGTGAATAAAGGCTTAAATACAACACCTTTACAAATTTTTATAGAATCAATAAATAACTTTAACAAGCTAATTGAATATAAATTTACTTCAAACTTATTAAACAGTAAAACAAAAGGTAGTTTAAATCATTATATTAGTTTTTTTGATGATGAAGAGTTGAAAAAATTAAAAATTAAACTTAATAAAAACAAGGATTAAAGTGGAAAATAAATTAACAATAATTACGACTTTAGTTAATGCTAATGGTAGAAAAATACAAATAGATAGGTTTATCAACTATCATATAAGATTTAATTGCAAAATAATTATTGTCGTACCAAATGATATAAAAGGTATTAGTTCAGAAAAAGAAAATATTACTATTATTAATTGTAGTAAAGATACACCTGTATTAAAAAAATTTTTATTAGCATTAGAAAAAACCACTACACCATATGTATCTTTAATTGCTGATGATGACTTTTTGGGTTTAGATTTTACTTTAAAATCAATTATAGCAATGGACTCTAATAATTATATAGTGGCTTGTGATGGTCTTACTATTATGAAAGAGGAGGAAACAGGAAAAAGGAAAGAATTTTTGTATTCCTATAAAAGTTATGTTAATGGAATAAGAAAAAAAATAAATGTCTCACGTAAGCATGTTTTTAGATTTCAAGCAGAAAACTTTAACCCATCAGTTATACATGGAATAATTAGAACAAATACTGTTCTTGAAGCTATGAAACTTATAGATAATTTAGATATACCTGTAAATTTTAATGATAGAGTTTTTTTAGTTGTTTTAATGGTAAACGGTAATATACATTTTATAAATAGTGTTTCAGGTATAAGAAGTTATGGGGTTAGAATTATGCATAATGATCCTAAACTTTTTAACAAAACAGAAATACGACCTGATGCATTAATATTAGATGATAAGACAGTAAATTTATTATTAAACTGTTACACATTGAAGACTAAAAAGATGAGTTCAATTATTAAAGCTGAAATGCTTTATTTTTTGATTAAATCAACTAACGCATTAACTACTAATATTGATACTAAATCATTTAAATATAAAATAATGAGGTTTTATATGACTATAAAATCTCAGTTAACACTTTTAAGACTAAGCTTATTTAATAAAAAAATTAAAGCAGATATTAAGTTAGCAGAATATTTTTTTAAAAATTATAGTATAAAAGGTTAAAAATGTATAAAGAGAAGAGTGAACATAAAATAGTACTTTTTGGTGATAGTATAACAAAAGATTATGCGTCATATTTTCAAAAAGAAATTACTAATAAATATCCAGAAAAAAATTATGAAATTATAAATCTTGGAGTTGCAAGTGAGTCAAGTCGAGATGGCTTAAAACGCTTGGATGATGTTTTAGTATTAAAACCAGATATTGTTGTTATAGGTTTTGGTATGAATGACTGGAGAGATGGTTGTGATGGTAGATATGGTGTAAGTAAAATAGAATATAAAAAAAATCTTACTTATATGGTTGAAGAATTTGAAAAAATTGGAACAAGAGTTTTACTCAATACACTATCTCCATCTTATAATTTTGAAAATGATAAATATAATGAACAAACAAAAGAATATAGCAATGTAGTTCGAAGAATTGCAAGAGCAACTAAAATAAAAATTATAGATATAGAAATATTTTGGGAAAGAGATATTCCAAATTTGAAAGATGGATTAAGAGACTATTTGCATCCGAATAAAAAAGGTTATCAATTAATAAGTAAATATCTTACTCTTATAGTACCTAGAAAGCATACAACAGTTTTGTGGCAATATAATGGAGGATATGCTAAATGTAATTACCGTTGTCCTTATTGTTATTATATTGGAATGCATGAAGAGGAAGATAGATTTACAGGTTATATGGATCAATGGCATGAAAGATTTAAAGAATCTTTTGGTAATCAAAGTCTTATCTTTTATCTTGCTTTTGGAGAACCAACTATTGGAAAAGAGTTTCCAAACATACTTAAGATGATTGAACAAGAAACAAAATGGAAACTAAGAATTACTACTAATGCTTCATCAAATTTAGAACTATTAGCAAATAGTAAATTAGCCAAAGAAAAAAGATTATTTATCAATGCTTCATTCCATCCTAGTGAAATTACTATAGAAGAGTTTATCAAAAATATAAGCTATCTTCGAGATTCAGGCATAGAGGTATCAGTAGTATATGTAGCTTATTTACCTTTTTTAAAAAGATTAGAAGATGATATAAGATTATTTTCAGAACATGGTTTTGTAGTTCATGTTAGACGCTATCAAGGTAAATATAAAGATAAAATATATCCATGGGCTTATACAGATGAAGAGAAGCAATTTATAGCCAAGTATATGGATGATATATCTATAAAAAATATGTTAAATCAACAAGATAATTTAGGTGATATGGTCTTTTCTGGTTTTGATTTTTTTATTGTTGATAATGCAGGAAATATTGGATACGATTCAAATGCATTTACACCTTACACAAAAGATAGAGCAGTGTTTGGAAATATTCATACAGGAAACTTTAGACCTATGTTATATCCTACTAAATATCCAGGTTACTACCAAGCTACAACTGATGGCGTATCAAATTTATTAAGTTCAGGACTTAAACAATTAGAAGGAAATAATATTTTACATTTTGCTAAACAAGGTGGAGTATATAAAGATGAAAATGGAAAAATCATTTATAAAAATTTAGAAAAAGATTTTAATAATGTTAATATTAGAAAAGAGTATTACTTTTCTTCAAAAGATAATTAATGAATATAAATAATGATTATAATAAATATTTTAATGAACATGAAAAATATAATAGCACATCTTTAAATCTTTTTTGGTATCAAAAATATGGAAAAGATGCATGGAGTAAAGGGGAAAATTTTGGTGACTATCTTTCAAAAGTTATAACTTCTGAAGTAGCTTTATCATTAGGTTTAAAAAAAAATAATTTATCAAATAAAAAATTATTAGCAGTTGGTTCAATACTACACTTTGCTAATGATGATGATATAATTTGGGGAAGTGGTATAAACGGCAAAATACCAAATTCTAATTTAAAATTTAAAACGCTTGATATAAGAGCTCTTCGAGGCCCTCTAACAAAAGAGGTTTTAGATAAAAGAGGATTAAAAACTTCCAATACTTTTGGTGACCCTGCTATTTTGTTACCTAACTTTTTTCCACAATTAAAATATAATCCTATAAAAAATAAAATTATTGTTATTCCAAATTTAAATGAGTATCAAGAGTGTCTAAGTCTTGTTAATAATGTAAAATTAGTTTCACCAATGTTGCATTGGAGTGATATTTTAAAAGAGATACTTACAAGTGAACAAGTTTTAACATCATCTTTACATGGACTAATTATTTCTGAAGCTTTTGGAGTTCCCGTCTCACTTTTTAAGCCTTTTGGAGGGGAAACAATGTTTAAATATGAAGATTATGTTGAGGGAACAAATCGTTCCTTAACAAAAATACCAAAAAGTTTCTTAGATGGTATAAAAATTGAAAATGGTGTAAGTTTTTCTAAACCACATTTTAATAAAAGAGAACTGATAAGTACATTTCCAAAAGATGTATTTATATAAATAGATTATACAAAGGATTTAAATGACTAACCTAGAAGTAAAAAATATAGTTGGTAAAACACCGCATATGACATTAAAGCAAGCGGATACTATAACAGAAATGATAGAAAAATATAATATCTCTAATATTCTTGAACTTGGTTTTGCTCATGGTGTTTCTACATCATATATGGCTGCAACACTCGGTCGTAATGGGGGAGGAACTATAACTACAATAGATAAAGAACACTCTGCTCAAAGGGAACCTCGAATTGATTCATTGTTAGAAAGTATTGGTGAATTAGATAGAGTAAATATATTTTACGAACCAACATCTTATACATGGAGACTTATGAAGTTTTTAGAAGAAGATCCAAATCCTAGATTTGATTTTTGTTATCTTGATGGTGCGCATAGTTGGCATGTTGATGGTTTTGCTTTTTTCTTAGTAGATAGACTTTTAAAATCAGGTGGATGGATTGTTTTTGATGATATGAATTGGACTTATGCAGCTTCACCTACAAATAAAAATCTTGACTTTGTTAAAGCAATGCCTGAGGAAGAAAAAACAACACCTCATATAAGTAAGGTATTTGAAATACTTGTAAAACAACATCCCTCATATCATAATTTTAAAATTAAAAATGGCTGGGGATATGCACAAAAAAAATAAGTTTAAAAAGTGATTTAAATTGACAGTATTATTATTAGGTACATATAAAAAAGTAAATTCAAATGATTATATACAATTAGTTGCAGATGCATATATTAGAGCTGGTTATAATGTGATTTTCGAGGAACAAAATTTCATGTTTTCAAATTTTGTTCCAGATGTTTTACATATACAATGGCCAGAAGCTATTTATAGATGGAAAAAAATAATTTCTATGAATGACACTGGATTAAAGCAAGTACAAAGTAGGCTTCAATGGTATAAAAATAATAATACTAAAATTGTTTATACTGTACATAATTTACTCCCCCATGAGAATGCTATAGAATTTGACATAAAGATATACAGTCTGATGTTAGAGTATAGTGATATTATAGCTCATCATGGTCAAAGTTCTATAGATATTATAAAGAAAAAGTATCCTATAACAGCTTCTAAAAAGCATGTTGTAGCTCCACATGGTCCTTATGAAAAAAAAGAATTGCCCTTAAAAAGTATTTCTAAAAATAAATATAATCTACCACAAGATAAATTAATTTATACAAATTTTGGATTACAACGAATTTATAAGGGGCAAGAATTTTGTTTTGATTTATTTGATAAATGGTCTAATAATAATGATGTTTGTTTTTTTAGTGTTGGTAAATTAGTTCATAGTTTTAAAGCTTTAGAAGAAAATAAATATAGCTTTAATTATAAAAAACTATATAAAGTTATTCCAACAAATGAAGTAGTAGATATTATATCTGCAACAGATGTATTTTTTTTGGGTCATTCATCTGGTTTAAACTCAGGGTTAATAGCATTAGCATTAACATATAAAAAACCAATTATATTTCCTGATATTGGCAATTTTAAAGATCAAGTAGATGGTTGGGAACTGTATGAAACCTATGAGGTAAATAACATAGATTCAGCTTTATTAGCTTTAAAGCGTATGCATAAAAGATTAAATGAAAATATTAATATTTGTAATGAAAAGTGGTTGAGTTTAAATTCATGGGATATTCATATAAAAAATCTTAGTTAAAATCAAAATAAATAATTTCATCTTTAGAAATATCGTACTTTTCTATTAGTAATTTTATTATTATTTTTTCTCTACCAAGAACAGAAATAATAACTTTATTATTATTTTGTTTTAGTTGATTTAATGGATATATATTTTTATTATTCATTATAGTATAATGTTTTTCTTCATTCCCATCAACTATATACTCAATGTGATCTGGAATTAAATTTAATACCAATTCCCCTATTTTTCCAGCTCCATAAAGTATATATTTACTATTCTCTTTTTTAAGATTATCTATCTGTTTTAGTAAAGAATTATAATTTCTAGAAAAAATCAAATTTTCATTTTTCCCTATTATTATCTCTTTCCAAAAATTTTTAATCCTATATACAGCAATATCATTCTCTTTTATCTCATTTGCAAAAGAAACTTTTTTATTACAAAGTTTATCACTTGCATACTTATTTTCTGGATCATTACTGTTAGTTGTACCAGACCCATCTCTACCAATATTTTCAACAAAAGTTTGAGAAGCTTGTACACATAATCCATTGTTTTTAAAAATAGTAGCATACCAAAATGCAGCCCAAGTGTTAAGTGTGCCTTCTTTATTTCTAATGATTTCATTTTCCCATCTCAGCATAACATCATCTAAGTTATATTTATAAATATCGTAATCAGAATAAGTATCTATCAAATAATCTGGATCTTTCTTATAGTGTTGCCATCTATCCTTCCATGTTCCCCAACCCCAAACTTGTGCTGCTCTCCATAAAAAGGTATCATTTAACCCATTATTATCTATAGGAAAGTTCCAGCCACTTATATGCCAAATATTTTTATTATCTTTATAATAATTAAGTGAGTCATTCATAAATGTTAAAAAATAAGGGCTAGTAACTATATCATCCTCAACTACTATTACTTTGCCAAATTTATTTACTATATCAGTTACAGCAAAAGAGATAGAGTTTGGAAGACCTTTATTAGTTATTTGTTCATTTATTTGGATACTTTTAAAACCTTTAATTGTTTTTAAGTATTTTCTTACTTCTATTACTTTTTGTTTCTCGTTTTCATTTTCTGCTGCATCACTATATATGAAAAGTTCACTCTCTTTAGCTAATAAGTTTTTAGACAAAGCTTCCACTGTTCTTTGTGTATGAGTTAATCGATTGTATGTAAATAATACTATAGGTGCTAGCATACTTATTACCTTTTTTTATTTTATTATATCCTTATTTAACTATGATATAGATATAATCACAATGTTTTTTTAAGGGGAATAGATGCAAAATTTTATACAACAATATATAAAAAATTTAACAAATATTTTAAACAACTTAGACTTAGAAATTATAGAACAAATAAAAGATGCTTTAGAAGATACGATAAAAAACAGTTCTAAAATATATATTATAGGTAATGGTGGAAGTTCAGCTACTGCATCTCATATGGTGAATGATTTGGGAGTTGGATTAAGTAGAAGAGATATAAAAAACTTTAATGTTATTAGTTTAGCAGATAATACACCTGTAATTACAGCAATAGCAAATGATATAGGGTATGAACATATTTTTTATGCTCAAATCAAAAATAAAATCCAAAAAAATGATCTCTTAATAGCAATATCATGTAGTGGAAATAGTGCAAATATCGTAAAAGCGGTAGAGTATGCAAAAGAACAAGGTACTAAAATAGTAGGTATGACAGGTTTTAGTGGTGGTAGATTAAAAGAGTTATCAGATATAAACTTTCATATAGCTACAGATAAAGGTGAATACGGTTTAGTAGAAGATGCTCACATGATTCTTGATCATATAATATATAGTTATTATGTATCTTTAAAGTCTTAAATTGAAGATAAATAGCTTATTTTTAGAATCTCAAACTACAGAATTTAAACTTATTTGGAAAGATGAGTATTTAAAAACTATATGTGCTTTCGCCAATACAAATGGCGGTACTTTATATATAGGTATAGATGATAATTCTAAAATAGTTGGTATAAAAAACACTAAAGCAATCACAGAAACTTTACCAAATAAAATAAATAATAGACTAGGTCTTATAGTAGATATAAATTTAAAGCAACAAGATGAAAAAATTTATTTAGAAGTTGTTGTGCAAAAGACTTATGCTCCAGTCTCATATAATGGCAAGTTTTATCAAAGAAGTGGTAGTAATACCATAGAGATAAATGGTTCTAATTTAACAAACTTTTTACTTAAAAAATATGGTAAAACATGGGATGATATTGCTGAGGAAAAATTTACTCTCCAAGAGATAGATTTAGGAACTATAAAAAAGTTTAAAAAATTAGCAAAAGATAGAGTTCCAGATATACAAAATGAAGATAATTTAGAAGAGTTATTAAAAAAATTAAATCTTTATGATGGAGAGCATCTTAAAAGAGCAGCTATTTTACTTTTTGCAAAAAATCCACAAAAATACTATATACAATCGCACTCAAAAGTAGGACGCTTTTTAACTTTAACTGATATACAAAGTAGTGATATTATAGAGGGAAACTTGATAGAACAGGTGGATAAGATTATGGATGTGTTGAGACTAAAATATCTTAAAGCTTATATATCTTATGAGGGTATCTATAGAAGAGAAAAGC
>JAYEIM010000455.1:0-4850 GCA_034660095.1 Campylobacterota bacterium
TTCTGATGATAAGATTGATGTAAATCAAACAGGTGCTATGTTGATACGAAATATCTCTATGCCTTTTGATGCATATTTACATAAAATACCAGAAGATAAAAGAAGATTTAGTAAGACTATATAACTACATGGAATAGTTACGATAAAAATCCCAATGGAATTGCATACATATTATCGTCTAGTTTTAAAACTTGTGTTCCATTGTAAAACAGAATACCTTTATCAAATTCATTGGGTATCTCTTTAGCTAAATGGTAAATATGTTTAAAATCATCTTTAGAAACGCTCGATGATGATTTAATTTCAATGGCAATCACTTTATTTGAAAATTCAAGTATAAAATCGATCTCTTTTTTATCACTTGTTCTATAGTAATACAGTCCCGCTTTTATATTAGAATAAGTATTCGCCTTAATAAGTTCATCATATACAAAAGTTTCTAGTATATCACCTTTATAGCTTGACTTCTCATATTCCTCTTTAGTTGTAATTTGTAAAAGATGTGATAGTACACCTGTGTCAGTTGCATATATTTTAGGAGATTTAATAACTCTTTTTAGTTCATTTTTAAAAAATGGCTTTAGTTTTTGTACTTGATAGGTGTGTTCTATCACATTAAAATAACTATCAAATGTCTTATTGTCAAGTCCACACTCTTTTTGTAACTCATTTTTGTTAAATAAATTTCCACTTCTAAGCATACATAAACGATACATACTTATAAACTTATCTATATTTCTAATATTTGCTAACTCTTTTGCATCTGATTCTATATAAGTTCTGATATATGAACTAAACCAAAGATATTTGGATTTTTTATTATCGATTTTTAATATTTCAGGGTAACCACCATCTATAATATTTTCTACTATTTTAGTATTATCATATTTTTTTAAAATATATTTATCTAAAGAACCATTTAATATATCAATAACATTTTCTTCTTTTTCATTTTTTTCTTTTAAACTCAATGGATATAACTCAACTATCCCAATTCTACCTGCTAATGAGTCTGAAATATCTTTAAAACCTTGAAGTGAAGCGGAACCTGTAAGTATAAACTGTCCATTTATCCTATCTTTATCTATAAACTCTTTAATAGTAATCATCAATTGTGGTAATCTTTGGGCTTCATCTATTATCACAGGTTTATTAAGATTTTCAATAAATCCTTTAGGGTCATTTTTTGCCATTTCATACATATTGATATCATCTAATGTGATATAATTATCAATATCTAGATGCAATGCAAGTGTTGATTTACCAACTTGCCTTGCACCACTTATTAGTAGAACTGGAAAATATTTTTGATAATCTAGTAAATCATTAATAATTGATCGATTTATGTATTTCATTTATATTCCTTAAATATTTAGGAGTATAATACTAATAATATTATAAATAGAAGCTTAATAGCACTATTTTAACATAGCAAATATCTCTATGCCTTTTGATGTATATTTACATAAAATACCAGAAGATAAAAGAAGATTTAATAAAACTATATAATATTTTCATAAGCTAGTTAATAAACTAGCTTATACCCTACCCCATACTCTGTTTTTAAATATTTTGAATTTTTTCCATCATCTTTGATTTTTTTTCTTATATTTTTTATATGGTGGTCGAGTGATCTTTCACTGCTTATTTTAGATAATGATGAAGCTAAATCTTGTCTTGAAATTGTTTGATTTTTATGTTTTATTAGTATTGATAGTATCTCAAATTCTATAGTTGTTAATTCTAATTGGTTATTATTAAAAACTATGTAGTTGTTTTTTATCTCAAATATATTTTTATCTTCATTGGTTTTTATCTCACTATACCTACCTAACAATGACCATATTCTAACCTCCAACTCTTCTAAATCTATAGGTTTAACCATATAGTCACTTGCACCATATTTAAAAGCTTTTACTTTTGTTTGTGTATCACCATATGCACTTGTGATAATAATAGGCAATGATATATGGTTTTTTATAGTTTTTAGTAACTCTAACCCACTATAATCTGGTAAGTTCAAATCTAATATAACCAAAGAGTAGCCATTTTGTTTTATATGCGATATACCATCAGTTACTGTAAAAACAACATCAACTACAAAACCACAATCTGTTAAAAAGTCATGCAATAAACTAGCTGCTATCTCATCATCTTCTACAAGTAATATTTGAGTTTTTTTCATTAAAAACCTTTTTCATATAGATTTCTCACATTTTAGTGTAAATTTACTTAGATTTATATTGTAAAATAAGGATAAAATAATATCATTATATTGACATATTTATGACATCTTAATAATGGGGTAAAAATGAAAAAGTTTAATAAAATATATATAATAATTTTTTTAAATCTATTTACTATAAATAGTATAGCCGAAGTGATCACACTAATACCTTTAGAGATAAAATACGATAAAAACAAAGCACTTCTAGGGAAAAAACTTTTTTCCGATACTATTTTGAGTAAAGATGATGCCATCTCATGTGCTAGTTGTTATATATTACAAAGTGGTGGTGATGATAATATGCAGATTAAAGGATGATAGATGATTATACAAGATTTAGAAAAATTAAAATGTAGGTCTATTTTAACTACTGTAGTTATATTTATAGTGATAATAGCATTTAGGGTTTATGATGATATAGAGCAATATGATTATCAAAAAGAGCATAAGATAAACTCTATATTTAAACAAACTGATTATATATATACTAGTAAAATAAATATCATAAATAGAACTTTTACAAATAGATTGCAAAGTGTAGTATCACAAAAAAAGATAAAAGATGCTATTAAAAATAGAGATAGGGAAACTTTATATAAAATATCTATGAAAAGATTTAAAACTATCAAAAGGGATTTTCCTACACTAAATTTAATGCACTATCATTTGCCTGATCATACTTCACTATTAAGACTTCATAAAAAAGATAAATATGGTGACAATTTAAAAGATAAAAGAGCTATGATAACAAAAGCGATAGATACCAAATCTACACAAATAGGCTTTGAATCTGGACTGTATGATGAGCTAGATATCACATATAGAGTTGCGATACCTATTATGGAAAATAAAAAGTTATTATCAGTAGTTGAACTTGGTATAAATACACAAGGTATATCAAATAAGATTGATGATTTTTTTGATGCTGGTTTTGATGGTGAAGTTTTGATAGGATTTTTACTGCAAAAAGATATAAACAGCAATAAAAACATAATACAAAATTCAAGAATGATATCAGAAGAGAAACTTCTTTATGAGATAGTTCAAAAAATAGATTCTAATAAGCACTCTCAATATATAGAAATGAAAGATAAGGTATATTTTGTATTTTGGGGAAAACAAAAGTTAAAAGATTTTAATGTCAATGATGTTGGTACAATTATATATGCTTTTGATATAACAAAACTTGAAAATGAGTTTCAAAAGAGTTTAATAATTTCAATTGTAAAACCTATCATTATGATGATATTGACTTTTTTTATGTTAATTTGGCTTTTTAACTATATCATAAAACAAAGCAAACTCAATCAAATCAAAATTTCAAATATAGTTGATAATCAAAGTGCAATTATAGTAGTGACAAATGGAAAGAAAATAATTCAAGCAAATAAAAGCTTTTTGGAATTTTTTGATATGAAATCACTTGAGATGTTTACCGAACAATATGATTGTATATGTAATAAATTTGAAAAAATAGATGGATATCTACAAAAAGAATATGAAAATAAAAATTGGTTAGAATATCTTAAATTAAATCAAAATACTATACATAAAACAATTATGCAAGATGTTGATGGTAAACAACATATATATCAAGTAAACTATAAAGAATTCATTCAAAATGATGATACTGAATATATTGTAACATTTGAAGATATAACGCAATTAGAGGATGAATTAAAGAAAAATAGACAAAAAGATCAGCATATTGTGCAACAATCCCGCCTAGCCCAAATGGGAGAGATGATAAGTATGATAGCCCACCAATGGAGACAACCTCTAGCTGCTATTAGTAGTACTAGTGCAGGTATTAATTTAAAAGCACAACTAAATAAACTCGACAAAGAAACAGCAGTTGAGTTATCAAATAAAATATCTGATTATTCTCAACATTTAAGTTCAACAATAAATGACTTTAGAGAGTTTTTTAAATCAAATAAAGAGAAAAGAGATACCACTTTTAATGATATTGTAAATAGTGTATTAAATATAGTGGAAACTTCAGTAGAAAATAAAAATATAACTTTAATTAAAAACTTAAACTGTACAAATAGATTTAATACATATCCAAATGAGATAAAACAAGTAGTTTTAAATCTAATTAAAAATGCAGAAGATGTATTGATAGAAAAAGATATACAAAATCCAAAAATTATAATTGAGTCAGACTGTGGTGTTTTAACTATAAGTGACAATGGTGGAGGGATACCTGATGATATAATGCCCAAAATATTTGACCCATACTTCTCAACTAAAACAAAAAAAGATGGTACGGGACTCGGGCTTTATATGTCTAAAACAATTATTGAAGAGCATTGTGGTGGAGAGCTTAGAGTATCAAATGATGAAGTTATAAATCAAGATGGTAAACCATCGTGTGGAGCAGTATTTACAATAAGATTAAAGGCAAATAATGGATAATATAGAAGAGATAATAAAATATTCACAAAAGTTAAAACTTTTATATGTAGAAGACAATCTTGAAGCTAGAGAATCTACAGTAGTGATCTTAGAAGAGTTTTTTGGTGATATAACTGTTGCTATAAATGGTGAAGATGGATATGAGAAGTTTGAACAACATCAAGACACTATAAACTTAATCATCACAGATATAAATATGCCA
>JAYEIM010000456.1:0-4848 GCA_034660095.1 Campylobacterota bacterium
CATATTCCATCTCCATAATTTGATTATTTCTTAAAATTATAAATTTTAAATTATCTATTTTATCTATTTTTTTATATAACTTAAAAGCATCCGCATAGCTTTTAAAAGTGATATTATTTACACCTTTTATAATATCACCTTTTTCTAAACCTAAATCTTTAAATATACTTTTAGATGATATTCTATTTATCTTAAAACCATCTATTTTTCCATGTTTTTTTACCTCTTTGATAGATATATCTTTCCAAATCTTTGAAAAATCTTTTGTATAGCTATTAAGAAGATCTCTTTTTATATTATATGTATCATCCACTTTTTCAATACTCGTATCTTTGTCTTCTTTTTTTTCATCTTCTAATATATTTTTATACTTAGGACCGTTTTTTATAGTACTAATAGAGAGTTTATATTCTTTATTTTGCTTTAAAAATATAACATAATCTTTAAAAACAGAAACAAGCTCATACTCTTTAAATTTATCGCCAATACTTAAAATATGTGTTTTTTGTGAGCTATTTTGTGATATTATGATCCACCCTGAACCTTTTTTAGAAGATGCATAGATCGCTTGTAAAGTGATATTTGAGATAAGCTCATACTCTTTTTTAGCTGTAGGCTGTGTTATTTTTTTCTCTATACTGTCTTTTTTCTCTTCAAAGTTTTTTGTGATATAATATTTTTTATATTTCATACCAAACTCTTGCTTAGTCTCTACAAGAGGGGAAGATTTAGGAAGATACACATACATCAAACCACTTATAAAATATGCCGATAGACCTAAAAACAAAAATGGTAATATTTGTTTAATTATACTATTAAAATTTATATTCATATGTATAATTCCCTTTTGTTTTAGTTTTTTTCAATACTCTTATAGTCTGTCTAAATTGAGATTGTAGTTTTTTTGATATTGTAATATTGAGTTTTACTACTCTTTGAAGCAGATCCACAGAACCAAAAGCTAAACCATCTTTAAAGTCAATTTGTATATTCACCTCATTTGGATTCATTATACTATGCTCTAAGCTTACTTTATCTATGTCAGATGGAATAAACTTACTTACCATACTATCAAGTTTAATAGTATCTACATCAACTTTTGTACTCAATAAATAAGTTGTAACTTCTACATTTGAAACTTGCCCTACATCTATGTTTTCATATTTTATGTTTGTATCTTTGAGTGCCAATGTAAAATAACTACTAACTACATCTTTTGTAATTAACTCCACACTATATTGTTTTATCTCTTTTTGTAGTAAAAAATAGATATTG
This sequence comes from Campylobacterota bacterium, assembly GCA_034660095.1. Lineage (GTDB taxonomy): Bacteria > Campylobacterota > Campylobacteria > Campylobacterales > Arcobacteraceae > JAIOSF01. The sequence continues at coordinate 1,276 of JAYEIM010000456.1, forward strand.
TTTTTTGGTAACAACACTACAATCATAAATATAAAAAAAACAAAATACACGGTATATTTTAGTAAAGTTTTTAACATCTATTTTCCTATCTCTACTATAGTGGTATCTTTTGTTATATTCAATTTTTTTATTATAAAGTTATCGTTTAAAACTTTATTTATAAATCTATCTACACTATGTATTTTTTCATCTTTAATTGTGATTTTAATTATCTTTTTCTTATCTGAAAAAGATATATTTTTTATATTTGACAACCTTGCTATTTTTTTCACTTTAGCCTCAATATTTTTTGTGTCCCACTCTTTTTTTAAACCTTTGTATTTATTGGCAATTACAATTAAACTATTAAAGTTGTCTATTTCAGAGCTTAACTGCTGCTGATTTTTATGTAAGCTTGAAAAAGAGATGATAAATATAACAACACTTAAAGTAAGTATCAAAATTGGATTTATACGAGTCATATAGAAAATCCTACCGTAATAATTTTGCCATTTTTCTTGCCAGTAGATAGTTTATATTTTTTATTTATATAGAGTTTTATTTTTTTAAGGGTTGTATCTGTCATTCTACATATAATTTTATCATTATTTAAATTTATATCTGTTATTTGAATATTATTTTGCTTAGTATATTTAAGTAAATAACTCAATGCTTCTCTTAGTTTTTGTTGTTGTACAACTGCTTTATCTAGTTTTTTTATTATAGACTTAGCTTGAATTATACTAGGAGGCATGTTATACTCTTTTTTTATAGTTTCTATTTTACTTGGAATATCAGAGATAATATTATTATTTGAAACTATTTTCATAAAACTCACCAAACTCAATAAAATAAACACTACACTTAACATATAACTATATTTTGAATCTATATATTTAGAGTGTGAGTTTACATATATTGTATTTTTTGATAGTTGTATGTTGTCAATATTTATATCATTATCAATATTGACTTTTAATACAATTGGAATCTGAACCAAAATACCATCAATATAACTCAAACATATATCATCTACTTTCATACAAGTTTGAGCTGTGGTTTTTACTAATGTTTCTAGTTCTATTTGTGCAAAATATATATTTTTAATCTGGTTTACTGATAATTGAGCCAAACCAATAGCTTCTAAGATTTTCTCTTCATCATACCCAAAACAAAGATACTTACCATCTTCAAGCTTTTTTGCATAAAACTTTAGATTTGTTATATCTATAAAGTCTTCAAACATATTTGGCAATACATTCAATACATCCTTTTTTGACTCTATAGGTAAGTCAAATATTCTACACCAATAATATTCAGGTGCCAATATAACATTCACCTTTTCATTTGTATCTACTATAGATTTTGAGTGTAAAAAGATATTTTTATATTTTTTAGTAGATAAGATACCCAGCCCTTTTAAATTTGTTTATTTAAGATGAGATTATAGCTAAAAACTATTTAAAAGTATCTATATCAAATATCTCATCTGTTGCGAGTATATTATTGACATCATCTATAACTTCTATACGATACAAACCATTTGGTAATTCTTCTGTAACTTGTGCATACCAATTTATCCCATCTATAGATATACTGTATTTCCCATATACTTTTTCATTCGAGATAGAAACTAAACGGATAAAAATAGTAGACATTGTATCTTCTGAAAGAGTACCACTTATTCTTGGTGTACTTGAACTTGAATATATCATCTCATTTAGATAGGGTAAGTTTTGTGATATTTTATCTGATGATACTTGTAAGTACTCCATAACTTCATCAAATGAAAGTGAAGAGTTAGCTTCTAGTAACAATGCGATAGCTCCACTTACTATAGGTGCAGCTGCCGATGTACCTATGAAAGAAACTGGTTCTCCATTAGAGTACTCATCATATCTATTATATCCATCGTTTGAGATACCTTTTGTCCCTATAGGGTCTATGGTGCTTATCCCATACTTATATCCACCTGGTGCAACTACATCTAACTCTTTTCCATAGTTACTATACCATACTCTTAGGTTTGTATGTTCAGTTGCCCCTACACCCACAACATTTTCTATGGCTGATTCATCACCCTCCATATTTATATTATCATTACCAGATGCAAAAACTGTTACTACACCATTGGAGTTTGCAATTGAGTTTAGTTTTTCCCTTACTATATCACTCACTACTCCAGTACCCCAACTACAGTTTATAACATCTGCACCATTGTCTATAGCAAAATCAAACATATCTATAACAACTGAAGATGTTAAACTTACAGGCATCTTTATAAGTATAAGATTTACACCTGGAGCTATTCCATTTACCCCATAAGTATCACTTTTAGCTGCAACTATACCTGCTACAGCTGTCCCATGGTATTCTCTATTTAAAGTGTGTGAAACATCACTTGAACTATTTCCATATTCATCAAAAGCTATTTTTGCTATGATTTTATCTCTTATTTCAGGATGATTTATATCAAATCCATCATCTATAATAGCAACAGTTACCCCACTGCCTGTAAAGTTTTTATATACTGTTGTTGGATTTATATGTGCATTTTCATCTATACCATTTAAAGTATAAAAATCTTCATCATAGTGTAATGCCCACTGTTCACTAAACAACTCACCTTTTTCAAACTCCGCTGTACTATCAAGTGTGGTAGTTTGTGTTAAAAGTTTTGTAAGATTTAGTTTTCCATATCCATAAAAATCATTTCTTGACTTTGTATCGTCATAGTATGTTTGATTATCATCACTATATTGTTGATTTGAGGATGAGGAGTTTGAAAGTATATTGTTGCAGCCTGTAAATAAATAAATAAATAAAATCAGCCATGTAAATTTTATCATCTCATATTTGCTTTTATTTTAAAATTTGGTTGTGCATATATAGTTCTTTTATCTTCATAAAGTTTATTTGCTATATCAAGTGTATGTATAACATCTGACACCTCTACTAGATATATATCATTTTTGTAGCTTTTGATGAGAACTAAGTTGTATTGATCTAAAATTTCTTGTATGCTAGTATCTACTTGCAGTTTTAAAATGATTTGTTTCGTTATATTGATAGTGTGGTTATCTTGTGTACGAAAATATCTATTTTCTTTATCTACAGCACGATGTATAGTTTGTGTAGGATTTAAAAAGACTTTTTTTCCATTGTTATAGAAAAAATCTTGCGAAACCAAAAAAGATACTAATAAAGTAAATACTGTTAAAACTTTCATAGGGTATTTTATCGAAAGTTTGTAAATAAGAAGTTAATATAAAAATCCAAATAAATACAACGGTATTTTATTTTTAAATCCAACTTCAATATCATCAGCAACTACAAAACTATTTTCAATATTTTTTATCTGTTCAAATGATTTATTTTTACCACCGATTTCAAATGTATATTTCTCATCTACTAAAAAATCACCTTTAGTAACATAATATATGCTTGACTTTACACTTACTGTTGATGTAAAAAAACTCTCTCTAATAGTTCCTACCTTTGGCTCTAAACATAAAATATTAAAAAGCGTACTATTTGCTAAATATAGTTTATCTGGTTTTTGCATAGACTTAAATCTTTTTCCCTCATATACTA
>JAYEIM010000457.1:0-4816 GCA_034660095.1 Campylobacterota bacterium
TAACAATTACTACAGAAGATGAAGTTGATATTAGTCGTGGAGATATGATAGTTCACACTGCAAATATTCCAAGAGTTTCAAATAGCTTAAAAACTATGCTAGTTTGGATGGATGAAAAAGTTATGGATGTAGCAAAAACTTATGATATAAAAATAGCAACTACAACTGTATCAGGTACATTTGAACATATAAATTATAAAGTTGATGTAAATACATATAAAAGAACACAAGTTAAATCACTAGAGTTAAATGATATAGCATCTTGTAAAATGCTACTAACTACACCAATAGCAGTGGATAACTACAATACAAATCGACAAACAGGAAGTTTTATAGTAGTTGATAGAATCACATCAAATACTGTAGGTGCTGGGATGATAGTGGATGTTTCAAAGAGAGATAGTGATAAAGTTGAAGATACAAATATAGAATATACTCAGGCCGAAAAAGAGTTAAATAAATATATTATAAATAATTTTCCAGAATGGGAATGTAAGGTAATATAAAGTGAATTGTAAAAATTTAGATGTATGGAAAAGAAGCTGTAGAATTAGTGTAGAAATTTATAAGCATTTTTCTGCATCTAGTGATTTTGGATTTAAAGATCAGATTACTAGAAGTAGTTTATCTATAGCGTCTAATATTGCAGAAGGTATGGAAAAAGATTCAAATAAAGATAAAATAAGATTTTTAAATATATCTCAAGGGTCTATCTCAGAACTTATAACTCAAACTTATATAGGAATAGAAATAGATTATATTAAAAAAGAAATTGGTATCAAATGGATAGAAGAGTTAGAACAATTATTAAAAATGTTAAGTAATCTAAAAAAGAGTCTTAAATGACTTTACTGAATACTGTTTACTGGAAACTGGAAACTATCCATGTATAAAGAAACAAATAAAAGAAGTATAGCAAAAGGTATCAGTTGGCGATTAATTGCCACTGGTACGACTATTATTATTGTATATGTTTTTTTTGGAAGACTTGACTTGGCTATTGCTGCTGGATTAATTGAGTCTGTTTTAAAAGTTGGACTTTACTGGGCACATGAAAGAGCTTGGTTTAAAGTAAGATGGGGCAAAAAAAGGATAGAACCATTTAATCTTTGGTTTACAGGTCTCCCTCTTAGTGGCAAAACAACGATAGCAGATGCAGTTTTTAAAGAATTAGAAAAATTAGATATTCCTATTGAAAGGTTAGACTCTAAAGATATAAGAGATGTTGTTCCAAATATTGGATTTAGTAGAGATGATAGAAATAGACATATGCACCGTATAGGACATCTTATAAAAACTCTGCAAAATAATTCTATATCAACTGTAGCATCATTTGTAAGCCCTTATAGAGAATCGAGAAAAGCTATAAGGGAGATGGTCAAGAATAATATTATTGTATATGTAAAAGCAGATGTTGAGACTTGTAAACAAAGAGACTATAAAGGTTCTTACGAGAAAGCCTTAAAAGGTGAGTATCAGAACTTTACTGGTGTAAATGATGTTTATGAAGAGCCTCAATATGCAGAAATTGTAATCGATACCGACAAGATGGAAGTAGAAGAAGCAACAAAAACAATCATAGAATATATTAGGAAGAACTATGTCAAATAATAATATTGTACATCACACTCATGAAGTTTCCAAAGAACAAAGGTCAGCTATAAAAAATCAAAAGCCTTGTATACTATGGTTTACAGGGCTTAGTGGCAGTGGAAAATCTACTATAGCAAATGCAGTTGAAGTTGAACTAAATAAATTAAATAAGCATACTTGCTTGCTAGATGGGGATAATATACGACTAGGTTTAAATAAGGGACTTAGTTTTAGTGATGAAGATAGAATTGAAAATATTAGAAGAATTGGTGAAGTTACAAAACTTTTTATAGATAGTGGAATTATTGTATTAACTGCGTTTATATCTCCTTTTATAAAAGATAGACGATTTGTTCGCGATTTAATAGAAGGAAATGAGTTTATAGAAATATTTATAGATACTCCACTTGATGTTTGTGAAAGTCGTGACTCTAAGGGGTTATATAAAAAAGCTAGAAATGGAGAAATACCTAGTTTTACAGGAGTAAGTTCACCGTATGAAGCACCGCTAGAACCTGAAATTCATATTCTAAATCAAAATAGAGATATTAATGAGATAGCTAATGAGATTATAACTTATTTACAAAATAAAGGATATACGAGTGCTGAAAACTGTTTACTGGATACTATCAATATAAAAGATATAAAAGATATTGCATTAACTGCTGGCACAGCAATTATGAAAATTTATGAAAAGGATTTTAAGATTGAATATAAAGATGATAAATCACCTTTAACTGAAGCTGATTTAAAATCAAATGAGATAATTTGTGAATCATTGCAAAAACTTTATCCAAGTATTCCTATTCTTTCTGAAGAAAATAAAGAGGTGGAATATTCTCAAAGAAAATGTTGGGAATATTATTGGTGTATAGATCCAATTGATGGTACAAAAGAGTTTATTAAAAAAAATGGTGAATTTACTGTTAATATTGCATTAATCTATAAAAATACTCCAGTACTTGGAGTAGTATATGCTCCAGCTATTGATGCTATGTACTACGCAAAAAAAGGATATGGTGCATTTAAAAATAGTGAACAATTACCATTAAGTAATAATGATAATTTATACATAATAGTTGCAAGTAAGTCTCATATGTCAGATGAAACAAGAAAATTTATAGATAATATAAAAACCATAAAAGGAAAGGAATTAATATCTATAGGCAGTTCTTTAAAACTTTGCTTAGTAGCAGAGGGGAAAGCAGATATTTATCCACGACTTGCTCCAACTATGGAATGGGACACAGCTGCAGCACATGCGATAGTTTTAGAATCAGGTAAACAGGTAATTCAATACGAAAGTCAAGAACCAGTTGTTTACAACAAAAAAAACTTACTGAATCCTTGGTTTATTGTGAAATAGATGATTATTATATTACTTTCGACATATAATGGTGAAAAGTATATCAAGGAACAACTAGATTCATTATATGCACAAACATATAAAAAGTTTCAAATTTTTGTTAGGGATGATGGTTCAACAGATAGAACTATGGAAATATTAAAATCTTATAATTTAAAAATAATACCATCGTCAAGTAATTTAGGTGCGACAGATAGTTTTTTTACTTTACTAGAATATGTTTTAGAAAATAGCAGTAGTCAATATTTTATGTTTTGTGATCAAGATGATATTTGGGAAAAAGACAAAATAGAAAATACACTTGCAAAAATACAGGAAATAGAAAAGTTAAATAATGAAATACCAATTTTAATACATACTGATTTAAAAGTTGTTAATGAAAACTTAAATATACTAAATGAATCTCTTTTGTCATATCAAAATATAAATGCTAAACATAATAATTTTAATAATTTATTAATGCAAAATATCGTCACAGGTTGTACGATGATGATAAATCGTAAGCTTGCAAAGATGTGTTGTTCAATTCCAAAAGAGTGTATTCTTCACGATTGGTGGATAGGATTAGTTGCAAGTCAATTTGGAAGAATAGGATATTTAAATAAATCAACAATAAGATATAGACAGCACACATCAAATTGTGTAGGAGCTAAAAAATTTGATTTTAATTATATTAAAAGTATATTAGAAAAAAATAAAATATTAACAAAAAATATAATTCAAGCTAAAGCATTTTTAAATATATATACAGATATACTGGATAATAGCATTGTAAAAATGCTTGAAGATTTTATAAGTATTAATGAAAAATCGTTCTTAGAAAAACGATGGATACTTTTCAAATATAAACTTTATAAACAAGGTCTTAGAAGAAATATAGGTTTATTTCTAAAAATATAAATAAAGGAAGTTGTAATTGCAAATAAATGCCTCAATAGTACTATATAATAATGATAGAATATTACTTAAAAAAGCTATACGTAGCTTTTTTAATACAGAGTTAGAAGTGAAGCTTTATTTAATAGATAACTCTCAAACAGATAAGTTAAAATCTATAGTAACATTGGATGATAGAATAGAGTATATTTTTAATAATAAAAATTTAGGTTTTGGCTTAGCTCATAATATTGTATTACAAAAAAGTATTGATAATAAAGTACCATATCACCTTGTATTAAACCCTGATGTTCATTTTAAAAAAGGTGTATTAGAAAAATTACTAGAATATATGAATCGAAATAATGATGTTGCAAATGTGATGCCAAAAGTATATTACCCTAATGGGAAGATACAATACTTATGTAAAATGTTACCTACACCTATAGAATTAATTATAAGAAGGTTTATTCCATTTACAAGTATTGTAGAAAAAATGAATAAAAGATTTGAGCTACATAATTTTGGTTATAATAAAGAGATGAATATACCATATCTTTCTGGGTGTTTTATGTTTCTTAGAACAAATCATCTTAAAGAGGTAGGACTATTTGATGGTGATATATTTTTACATATGGAAGATCTTGATTTAAATAGAAGACTATATATGAAGTATAGAACTATATTTTATCCTCATACTAGTATTATTCATGTTCATGCTAAAGAATCACATAAAAGAAAAGATCAATTGCTATTACATATTAAATCTACTATTTATTATTTTAATAAGTGGGGATGGTTTTTTGATAGTAATAGAAGAAAAGTCAATAAAGAATTATTGAACAGAATAAATAAAGGTTAAATATTTGAACTTTACAAACAAAGAACTTATTATATTCGATTTGGATGGTACACTTATTGATAGTGTTCCTGATTTGGCATCAAGTGTGAATCATACTTTAAAGAGTTTAAATCTAGATG
>JAYEIM010000458.1:0-4771 GCA_034660095.1 Campylobacterota bacterium
TTTTCAGATGATATCCTACCAAAAGATGTGAGATATCAACGAAAGTATGGCAAATTGCCATACTTTTGTACCATTTAGCAAGTTAAAGGTTGATATCTGTATAATTATGGGGAGTTATAAATAGTTGTATCTAAGTTTTAAAGTGCTACAATTATTTTAACTAAATTAGACATATTTAAGATTATTATAAAACTTAATTTTACATATGCCTATTTGTTATAAAATAGCAAATATGGTAAATTAATTAATTAGGGGTTCTTATATGGAACAAAAACAAACAAAATTAAAACTAAATGAAGGTTTTAAAGTTGCTTCTTCAAGTAAATCAAATGATGGTCAAGTATGTAGTGCAAGATCTCAGTGTAGAACTACACATAAACGACAAGACTGCTAATATGGTTCATTTTCAGTTAAATGATACTGTAAAATTTCCATCTAAAATAACTCATCATAAAGTTGATGAGTTATTTTTGGTAATCGCCGAAGATATACCAACTTGGATTATTCTTACAGATAATGAATTCAAAATTTTTACATATCTTCAAAATGAAAAAACATTAGAAGAATGTTTATTAAATAGTATTAACAATGATACTTTTTCAGAAGAAAAATCAAGAGATATATTAGAATCCGTTTTGCAAAAAATTGAAAAAAGTAAATTTTATTTTGATACTAAAACTGAAATTATGGATAATGCAGAAGATATTGAAAAAAATATTCATGTATTTATAACCCACAAGTGTAATTTGCAATGTCCATACTGCTATGTGTCAGCTGGTCAAGAGTTAAAAAGTGAATTATCAATTGATGAATGGAAAAATGCTTTTATTAAATTAAAAGAAGTGGCACCAAAAGCAGAAATAACTTTTAGTGGGGGTGAACCTCTTACTAAAGAAGGAATTTTTGAATTATTTGAATATACAAATAATTTAGAGTTTAAAAATTTATTATTTACAAATGGGCTTTTAATAAATAAAGACAATATTTTCAATATTAAAAAAAATATTTCTTTAGTACAAATAAGTTTAGATGGTCTATCTCCTAACACCCATGATATTACAAGGAATAAAGGAAGTTTTAAAAAAACATTAGAATCAATTAAGCTAATTATTGAAAATAAAATTGATTTAGATTTAGCAATTAATATTACGCCAAATAATATAGATGAAATGGAAACTAATCTTATTAATTTTTTAGAAAAATTATCATACAAACAACTTAACATTAGATTAAATTATCATATGGATAGGGAAGGATTTGCAGTCAATTTAAGTGATGACTATTTTACTGTCTATCAAGACAATAGAAAAAAAATCAAGAAACTTATTTTTGATTTAATAGAAAAAGGATTATACAATACATCAGAAAAAGAAAAATTTAAACAATTAAGAAATTGTGGGATAGGTTTAAGTTTTGGAGTAAATTCAAATGGAGAAATATATCCTTGTGATAAATTATATAAATCATATGGAAATATAAAACATGATAATTTAAATGTAATTTCAGAAGAATTTTCAAAATTAAATGAAGCTACCGAAATTGATAAAATGAACTTTTGTAAACTCTGTGATTTACGACATATTTGTAATGGTGGTTGTAGAATTGATAATGTAATAGCAACAGGTTCGTATATAATGCCATTATGTTCAGATGATTATAAACTAAAATTGTATGAAAAAATGATATATAAGTTTTAAATTATGCAAAAAAACAGCTCTTATATTGGTATTGAAACAAACAATTTAAAAAATATAGATTTTATGTTAGCACATAATAATATCTCACTGCTTATGGGTGCAAGTGGAAGTGGTAAATCTTCTCTTGCAATAAATACAATTTATAAAATAAGTTTAAATGAATTAAGCCAACTTATGAATTTAAAAGAATCTCCATCAATATATGCCATAAAAGAATATCAAAATATATTACCAAGCATTGCATTATTACAAGAAAATTATAATAAAAATACAAGGTCTACAATAGCTACATATTTTAAAATGGATATTTTTTTTAAAAGATTATTTGCCCAAACAAATCTAGTTTCTACATCTTTATTTCAATTTAATAAATATGAAACATCTTGCAAAAAATGTTTAGGTTTGGGCTCTACTCTTTATCCTGATTTAAAAAAAATAATAGATTATGATATAAAAATAAAAGATATCCCTTTTAAAAACTGGAAATCATCATATGCTAATTATTACTCACAGCTAATTAAATTATATTGTAAAGATAATGATATTAATATTGAATATAAGTTTAGTGATTTAGATGATTTATCAAAAGAAAAATTATTATATGGCACTAGTGATGTAAAATATAAAATTAATTATAAAGTTGGAAGTAGAAAAAGAGTAAAAACTTCTAAATATATAAGTCCAATTAATGAATTAAAAGAACAATCAAATCCAACAGAACGAGAAAAAAAGTTTTATTCTGAACAGGTGTGTACTTTTTGTAATGGATATAGATTTTCACCAAAAGTATTATCATATAAAATTTATGAAAAAAACATAGGTGAACTATATGATATGGATATAGAAAGTTTACAAATATGGATATTAAGTAAAAAAGACTATTGGGAAAAGTCAAATACTGAAAGTATTGCATTTAAACAAATACTATCTTTTATAGAAAAAATGATTGAATTAAATCTTGGATATATAAATTTAAATAGAGCTATTCCTACCTTATCTGGGGGAGAACTACAAAGGTTAAGATTTTCAAAAGCTATAAATTCACAATTTTCTAATTTTCTTTATATTTTTGATGAACCGTCATCAGGGCTACACCCTAATGAATGGGAAGATATACTTAATGCTATAGTCAAAATAAAAAATAAAAACAATACTATCATAATAATTGAACATAATGAGGTGTTTAAAAGTATTGCTGATAAAACATTTATTTTAGGTGGAGTTAATGGTGGAGAGATAATTAAAAATTCTAAAAATATAACTGATGATATTAATTTTAAATATAGTTTTTTTGAATCTAACAAACAAACTTCAATAAAAAATGAAACATATAATAATATAAAAAATTTATCTACTTCAATACAAATTGAAAATACATTAACAGTAATTTGTGGAAAATCAGGTTCAGGTAAAACATCTTTTTTAAAATGGATACTTCCAAAATATTGTAATAACCCAACATATTTAGACCAGTCCCCATTAAAAGGAAATAATTATTCTATATTATCAACTTATTTAGGTATATTTGATGAAATTAAAAAAATGTATGCAGATGAAACTAAACTAGATATTGATTACTTCTCATTTCATCACTCTTCTATAGGTAAATGTAATAGTTGTAATGGTACAGGTTTACTTAAAGACGAAATTGATAATACTAATACAATTTGCCCAAATTGTAACGGTAAACGCTTTTCAAAATTAACATTAAAATCTAAAATTAATGATATGAATATATATGAATTATTAAATTTAACGATAAATGACTTAATTCAAATTATTCCCAAAGAACTAAAAAAGACCAATAAAGTATTATCATTTTTGCAATATATAAATTTAGGCTATTTATCTTTATTTAGAGAGGTTTCCTCACTTTCAGGAGGAGAAGCACAAAGAATTAAAATCTGCAATATCTTTTTTAAATATAAAAGGTCAAGAACTTTTTTGCTAGATGAACCATTTAGAGGTTTGGACTATAATAGTAAATACAAGTTAGTTCAATTTTTATATCAAATCATTAACGAGGGGAATACTATTTTTATTGTAGAACATGATATTATTGCTATTAAAAACTCTTCTTATATTATAGAATTTGGCCCGAGATCAGGGATACATGGTGGAACTATATTATATAATGGCAAAAAAGATGATATTTATAATTCAGAACAATCAATTATAAAGCAATATTTATAATTTTTTTGTATCAAAACTTAAGTAAATTTCACTTAAGTTTTGATACAATAATATATAAATAAATTATTGGAGTTTACTATGCAAACATTAACATTGCAAGTTCAAGATAATTTTGTTCCAAATTTATTAAATCTTTTAAAAGAATTTAAAAATGAAGTTACAATTAAAAAAGATAAGAATTTAGAATATGATCCATATTTTTATGAAAGACAAAAACAACTACAAGAAGATATTAACGATATTGATAGTGGTAAAGTTAAAATGATTAATAATACAGACTTTTGGAATGATATTGATAGTTTTACTGAATCATTACAAAAATGATTATAATACACAAACCAACTTTTGCAAACCAACTTAAAAAAATAATAGAATATATTGCACTAGATAAGCCTAGTGCAAGTATGAAATTTAAAAATGAATTAAAAGAAAGTATCAATTTAATTCCAGATAATCCAATAATGTATGTACAATCACAATATTTTAATGATAAAAATGTAAGAGATATGACATATAAAAAATATACTATAATTTATAGAATAAGACCAATCAAAAAAGAGATAGAGATTTTAAGAATATTTAATAAAAATAAACCGTCATAGTAATAGCAGATACAACAAATCACAGGAAGAGAACAAGTGTACAAACGGAAAATTTAAGCTTTTAAGTGTCGCATTAAGATATTCTAAAATTTAAATATAAATGCCGTTATACCCACTTGTCCTTCAGTTAGGGCGTTATATGAAGCCTGACAGCAGGTAATAAAGACCAAACATCTCTAATAATTCCTATAAAACATTACAAATTGACATATTTTCATAAAAGTTATTTTTTTCATAATATAATATTATTATGTGTAAGATTGAACTTAAAGATAACAA
>JAYEIM010000459.1:0-4761 GCA_034660095.1 Campylobacterota bacterium
GAGGGATATATTTAAAGTGGGATTAGATAAATGTTAAGAGTTATGAAATTTGGTGGTACTAGTGTTGGTTCTTTGGAGCGAATTCAAAATGTAGCAGAAATTATAAAAAAGTTTAGAGATGCAGGTGACGATATAGTAGCTGTTGTAAGTGCTATGAGTGGGGAAACAAATAAGTTAATAGAATATGCAGCTAACTTTAGTAAAAATCCAAATGAGATAGAGATGGATATGTTACTAAGCTCAGGTGAGCGAGTTACTAGTGCTTTACTCTCTATTGCGTTAAATGAGCAAGGTTATATAACAACTTCTATGAGTGGAAGAGAAGCTGGAATATTAACAACATCACAACATACAAGTGCTAGAATCGAAGAGATCAATACAGATAATATGCAAAAAACTATTAAAGATGGAAAGATTATTATTGTAGCTGGTTTTCAAGGGGTAAGTTTAGAAAACAATAGGGTTACAACTCTTGGTCGTGGTGGTAGTGACTTAACTGCTGTGGCACTAGCTGGTGCTTTAAAAGCAGATATTTGTGAAATATATACAGATGTTGATGGAATATATACAACAGATCCTAGAATAGAACCAAAAGCAAAAAAGTTAGAAAAAATTTCATACGATGAGATGTTAGAATTAGCTTCACTAGGGGCAAAAGTTTTACAAAATAGAAGCGTAGAGATGGCAAAAAAATTAAATGTAAATTTAGTATCAAGAAGTAGTTTTACTCCAGAAGTTGAGGGAACACTTATCACAAAGGAAGAAAATATTATGGAAGCACCAGTAGTAAGCGGTATTGCGTTAGATAGAAATCAAATTAGAGTTGGTATGTATGGTGTTTCTGATAAGCCTGGAATCGCATCTGCTATATTTTCAGCACTTGCAGATGCAAATATCAATGTTGATGTGATAGTTCAAACAAGAGGGATAGGAAACACTACAAATTTAGACTTTACGATCCCTACAACAGATTTAGAAAAAACAAAATCAGTTATGGTTGATTTTGAAAAAGATAGTGAAAAAATAGATTACAATGAATCAATCTGTAAAGTTTCTATTGTAGGTGTTGGTATGAAGTCACATACAGGTGTTGCATCAAAAGCATTTACAGCGATGGCAAAAGACAATATAAACATAAATATAATCAGTACAAGTGAGATTAAAATATCAATGATTATAGATGAAAAATATGCTGAATTAGCAGTAAGAGCACTTCATAGTGCATATGAGTTAGATAAATAATATAAAGGTATAACTTTTGCAAGAATTTACAAATTGGACAGTTGATACTATTAGAAACGACAAGCTTTTAGGATCTTGGATGGAAGAGAGAAAATTTGATTGGTTGCCTTTGGTTTCGCAATCAATAACAAATATAATTGATAAAAATAAATCTGTTTTAATTGTCACTGACGATGAAAATGAATGGTTTATGAAATATATCATCTCACACATAAATAAAAAAAATCTTGCAAGACCCTACTTTCCTTTTTATGAGTTTACATCTTTTCACTCAAATATTGACAATATAAAAACAGAAAATGATATTCAACTTATACATGATATGCTTGATAATTCATTTCCAAATGGATACTTTTTTTGGTATATTGGAAAAAGTATAAGTAAAAGAGCAACCTTGGCAAAAATATCAAAACAGCCGTTTTTGTGGCTTATGGATGAAGAGTTATCAAATAGTTTTTATCTTGATAGCAATGATGAAGCATTGGATATTAGACTTTTAAATATGTATAGACTATTTGATAAAACTTTAGATGCAGCTCTTTGTGCCCAAATAGATGTACAAAAATAGATGATAAATAAATCAACATTATTAATTGTTAATGATATTGATAAATCGGTTAACGAATTATACTCAACACTTCCAACGCATTCTATAAGAATTATTAAAAATGAAGAGGAAGGGAAAAGTGAATTTTTAATAGCACAAGCTAAAAAAACTATAAAAGAAGCATATATCGCTACAAGTGAGATAAAATATATAGTTCTTTGTGGAGAATCTTTTAGAGTAGAAGCACAAAATACACTATTAAAAGTTTTAGAAGAGCCGCCAAAAAATATTATATTTATTATTGTTACCACATCAAAAACTTCAATTTTACCAACTATATTATCTAGAGTAGCAGTAAAATATCAAAAAACAAAAAAAATTGTTGATGAATTTAAATTAAATCTAGCAAAATTAGAGTTAAAAGATCTTTTTGCATTTTTAAAAGAGAACCAAAGAATCAATAAAAATGATGCAAAAGATATTGTTGAATCTGTAATGTACTCAATAAATAAAAATAATATAAAATTAACACAAAAAGAGTTACATAGTTTTAGTAGTGCAATGAAACTACTTGAGTTAAATTCAAGACCTATAAATGTTATAACTACATTGCTTTTAAATCTTACAATCAAGAGATAGATAAATAATATGCAATTTTATAAAATAGATAATACAAACAGAAATAATTTAGAGATATCAACTATATTTCAAAGTCTAGGTAGTGATAAATCTGGTTCTAAAATCATGTCAAAAAAAGCAAACTCTCATCTGCTTTATATAAAAGATATTCATGTGGGAGCCGCAAATATATTAAAGCAAGACGCCCTATCTATAGGCGCAGATTTAGCAGTACCTATGGGGACAATTGTAGCAAAAGATAAATATGTAGATGCTATACTAATAGGTTCTACTAAACATTTTGAAATATTAAGTAGAAAAGAGTTAGCTCAACCATTTGGATTGAAAGAGTTAGCAAAAGAGTTGAAATCATTTGTAAATATGAAAAAATATGAAACAAAAATAATGGGTGTAATCAATACAAACGATGATAGTTTTTTTAAAAATAGTAGATATACAGAAGAAAAAGCTATAGATAAAATCAAAACTATGATAAAAGATGGTGCAAATATCATAGATATTGGAGCAGTTTCTAGCCGTCCAGGTAGTATTCCGATAAAACCAAAAGATGAACTAAATCGTATAAAATATATATGTGACACTATAAAAAAAGAAAAACTATATAAAAAAGTTAAGTTTAGTATAGATAGTTATACTCCAAAAGTTGTAGAGTATGCACTTAAAAGTGGGTTTACTATTGTAAACGATATAACAGCACTTTTCAATGATAAAATTGCAAAACTAACTGCAAAATATGATGCTACTATTGTTCTAATGCATATGCAAGGAGTTCCACAAGATATGCAAGAGAATCCAATTTATGGAGATATAATATTCGATATTGATAACTTTTTTAAAGAACGAATTCAAAAAGCTAAAGATTTTGGTATAAAAAATATTATACTTGATGTAGGTATTGGTTTTGGGAAAACTTTAGAACACAATCTTGCCTTACTTAAAAATATGGAACATTTTAAACATTTTGGTTGTGAAATCTTAATAGGAGCCAGTAGAAAATCTATGATAGATAAAATTGTACCTAGCACTACAGAAGAGAGATTATCTGGAACCTTAGCTATTCACCTTGATAGTATCAAAAAAGGGGCTTCAATAGTGCGATGCCACGATGTAAAAGAGCATTTTCAAGCTATAAAAGTTCAGGAGGCTATAGAAAATATATAGTCTATCAGATAGAAACTCTAAACTCTAAACTTTACTCATACCCTCATCATCTAATTTTATAGTATTCTCTTCAATTAGTTTTGTCAAAGCTCGTTTATAAGCTTTTTTACTCATACTAAACATATCTTTTACAATAGTTGCATCTGTTTTATAATTGTATGGCAAATCATTGTTATTTTGAGATAAAACATCTAAAATCTTTTTGGTATTTACATCGCCGCTCTCTTCTTTACCAATAGGTTGCAAACTAATATCTAGTTTACCATCTTCTCTAATATTTTTTATATATCCTGTTAATGTATCTCCATAGTTTATATCTGTAAAAACTTCATTTTTAAAGATCATACCTTCGTGTTTATTATCTACAATAACCTTATAACCCATAGGAGTTTTAGCAAATACAAGTAGATCTACTACATCATTTCTAGTTAAATATTCTGTTCTATTATTTAAAAATGATGTTATTTTCTCAACTCCTATTAATCTTGATGTTTCATCATCTTGAACAACTCTTACTATTTTATTTTCACCCTCTTTAAAAGGTACTTTTTGTCTATTTTTTGGTACAAAAAGATCTTTTAAAAGCCCCCACTCTACAAAAGCTCCAAAAGGTAATATATCTACAACTCGTGTAAACATAAACTGGTCTTTCATT
The DNA here is from genome assembly GCA_034660095.1 of Campylobacterota bacterium. GTDB lineage: Bacteria > Campylobacterota > Campylobacteria > Campylobacterales > Arcobacteraceae > JAIOSF01. The sequence continues at coordinate 4,245 of JAYEIM010000459.1, forward strand.
CCGTAAGGATTTTGTGTAGTAGCTATAAGTCTATCTTCACTATCTGTGTATATAAATACCTCTATCTCATCATCAACTAACATCTCATTTGTCGTATAAGCATTTGGCAGTAAAACTACCTCTTCATCTTGAGCTTCAAGGTATATACCTGGTTCTGTTATTCTATTTACTTTTAGTGTATTTAATACACCTAATTCTATGTGTTCATTTATCATAAATGGATTATATCTAAATATTCGTATAATTAACTAGGTTTTAGATACAATGCCAAAATGAAGCACTTAAGAGGTTATGGTAAACGATACTTTTCATTAGCAATTATTGCTATGTATTCTACACTAAATAAACTATCCAAAGCAGATAGTAATTTTCAGTACCATCTAAAAGCTTTTGAATACTTACCATTAGCACAAGCTCCACCCTACCCTAATTTTAATAACTAACAAAAACATATAAATTAAACAAAAATTAAATTAGGACAATCAATGAAAAACAAAATAAAATTAAGTATAGCTAC
>JAYEIM010000460.1:0-4759 GCA_034660095.1 Campylobacterota bacterium
CATCATGGAGTACATAACTCTAATCGACAATGTTACTCATATAGTCGATCCCAATAAACAGCTATTCGATACAGTACAAAACTCCACTCAGCCTGTAATAGTTTACATGAAAATAGAAGAGTTTAGAACCATTATAGAGTTTTATGACAAACAGACCATTGAACTTATTCAAAGTAAAACAAAAATACACTTAGAAAAAAGTATAAAAAAATATTGTAATTTCGCTAAAGTTTATCAACTTGGAAATGGCGAATATGCTATGGTAAATGAAAAATCTTTATGCTTGGAAAATAAAGAGAAGTGCATATCACGTCTAAAAGAGTTTCAACTGTCCATTAAAAACAATAAAATCGACATAGGAGACATAGATTATGACTTATCAATCTTAATCAGTTTGGCTTATGAAGACGACAAGATTTTAGAGAGTGCGAAGCTTGGGATAAATAAGCAGTTAGAGACCAAACAAAACTTTATAGTTTCCAACAACTTGGCTAAATTAGGGCACGCTAAAGCCGAAAAAAACATGAAAATCATTTCTATGGTAAAAAAGGCGATTGAGACGTCTAGTATAGTCTCATATTTTCAACCAATAATTGACAATAAAACTCAAAAAATAGTCAAATACGAATCCCTTGTAAGACTCATTGATGAAGAGAAAAAAGAGCTCTCTCCTTTTTTCTTTTTGGATATAGCAAAAAGAGGTAAGTACTACTCGGAGATTACGACTATAGTTCTAAACAACTCTTTTAATGCGCTCAAACATATAGATGTTGACATCAGTATAAATTTATCGGTGATTGACATTGAAAAAGAGTCTACCCGAGAGACTATATTTGAACTCCTTGAAAAAAATAAAAAAGAGGCATCAGGAGTTGTTTTTGAATTGCTTGAAGACGAGGACGTGAAAGACTTTGAAACGATTAAGAAATTCATTAAAGACGTGAAGGAGTATGGCGTGAAAATAGCCATAGACGATTTTGGATCTGGGTACTCTAACTTTAAAAGATTAATCGATTACCAGCCAGACATACTTAAAATAGATGGTTCGCTTATAAAAAACATTATTCACGACTCTTTTTCACGAAACATAGTGGAAACCATAATCTCATTTGCAAAAAGAGAGAACCTACAGACAATTGCGGAGTATGTTGAAAATGAAGAGATATTTAATGTAATAAATGATTTAGGAGTCGACTATTCTCAAGGTTACTACTTTGGTAAGCCTGAGCCTCTAGAGTCCAATTAAATAGTTGATAAGAAGATTGTCTTATTTGTCAACTGTTTTTTATTTCATATAACAAAAGTAGAGATAAAGCTTTTACCTCTTTTTAACAACTAAAAAGATATAATTTCACGAATTTAAAGAAAACTGACTTTTTCTATTAAAAAGGAAACCAATGAAAATTCGTAAACGTGCCCTCACATTTGAAGATGTACTTTTAGTACCACAATATTCTGAAGTATTACCAAAAGAAGTTTCCTTAGAAACAAAACTAACTCGTAATATAAAACTTAAAATTCCTATGGTTTCTGCTGCAATGGATACAGTAACTGAGTACCGTGCTGCTATCGCTATGGCTAGACTTGGTGGTATCGGTATTATTCATAAAAATATGAATATTGAAACACAAGCAAAGCAAATTACAAAAGTGAAAAAAAGTGAAAGTGGGATTATTATTGATCCTATTTTCGTACACCCTGATGCTACACTAGCAGAAGCAGAACAACTTATGAAAGAGTATAAAATCTCTGGTGTACCAGTTGTTGATGGACACAATAAACTTCTTGGTATTTTAACAAATCGTGATATGCGTTTTGAAAAAGATATGAAAAAACTAGCATCTAATACTATGACAAAAATGCCACTTATAACTGCTGAAAAAGGGATCTCTCTTGATGATGCAGCTGATATTATGCATAAAAATAAGATTGAAAAACTTCCAATTATAGATGATGAAGGATTCTTAAAAGGTCTTGTAACTATTAAAGATATTAAAAAAAGAATTGAATACCCAAATTCTAACAAAGACTCTTTTGGACGTTTGGTAGTTGGTGCAGCTATTGGTGTTGGTCAAATAGACCGTGCTAAAGCCCTTGTTGATGCGGGAGTTGATGTTTTAGTACTTGACTCTGCACATGGGCATTCTAAAGGAATTCTTGATACTGTAAAAAAGATTAAAGAGACAATGGAAGTTGATATTATTGCTGGAAATATTGCTACTGCTGAAGCGGTTGAAGCATTAATTGAAGCTGGTGCAGATGGCGTTAAAGTTGGTATTGGCCCTGGTAGTATCTGTACTACACGTATCGTTGCTGGTGTTGGTGTTCCACAAATCTCTGCGATTGATGAATGTGCACAAGCTGCTAAAAAGCATGGTGTTCCTGTTATTGCAGATGGTGGTATCAAATACTCTGGAGATATCTCTAAGGCTCTTGCAGTTGGAGCTAGCTGTGTTATGGCGGGATCACTTCTAGCAGGTACCGAAGAATCGCCAGGAGATACTATCATGTTTCAAGGGCGTCAGTATAAATCATACCGTGGTATGGGTTCAATCGGAGCTATGAAAAAAGGTTCAAATGATAGATATTTTCAAGAGGGTACAGCTGCTGATAAATTAGTTCCAGAGGGGATAGAGGGTCGTGTGCCTTTTAGAGGTTCTATCGCTGGAATCGTTCATCAAATGATGGGTGGTCTTCGTGCATCTATGGGTTACTGTGGAAGTGAAAACATGGAGATGTTTTGGGAGAAAGCGGAGTTTGTTGAGATAACGTCTGCTGGTCTTAAAGAGTCTCATGTACATGATGTACAGATAACTGCTGAAGCACCTAACTACCACGTTTAGTAACAATAGTCTCTCCCACATGGACTCGAATCTCGAGATATCCCTTAGGGGATTCTGAAATATCACTATATACTCCTAAATATTGAATTTAATACTTTACGAATAAATGGCAAAATTTATACTATTAATTTAGAGGTGCCCTTTATTTAGATTGTATAAGAATGTTAAAAAAACTATAAAGTTGTGATATAATCTTTAATCCTAATAATAAATGAAATTTTAATGATTAAAAATATAAATGTCAAAATAAAACTTTTATTGCCAATATCAATTATAATTTTGACACTTCTTCTGTTGAGTACTAGCTTTATAACACAACAATATACTAAAAGTAAATCTCTTAAAGAGTTAGAAAATGGAATTTTATTGGCGATAGAGATCTCTAAAGCTATCCATTCAACACAAAAAGAAAGAGGATTAACCTCTGGATATATATCTTCCCTTGGACAAAATTTTGAAAATAGTCTAAAAACTCAAAGAAAAATCACAGATCAAAGAGCAAAAAAATTAAAAATATTTTTAGAAACTGTCAAAAATAGGCAGATCAAAAAAACTTTAACAAAAGCCCTACTTGATTTAAGAAAAATAAATGCGATAAGAAAAAAAGTAGATTTATTGTCTATTTCTACTCTAAGCAGTCTTAAATTTTATTCAGATATGGATGAGAAGTTTTTAAATGTAATTGTTGAAATATCAAAAATATCAAAACTTCCAATAATTACACAAAATATTATAGCATATAGTAATTTTTTACAAGCAGAAGAGAATGCTGGCATTGAAAGAGCTGTCGGAACTGCAATAATTTCTCAAAAAAACTTTACTGGAAATTTACGAGTAGAGTTTACAAACTTAATAGCAATTCAAAATTTATATACAAAAAACTTTTTAAAATATGCTTCAGATGATGGATATTCATTTTACACAAAAAATATTCAAGGTAGAGAAATAACTAATCTTAAGGTTATGCGAGAGGTTATTTTATATGCAAAGATTAATCAAGATTTTGGTATCGATCCAGAATATTGGTTTAAAAATAGCACTATAAGGATAGATAAACTAAAGTTAATTGATGACTATTTAGCAAATGAAATTATGTCAAATATTGATAGAGAGATACAACATACTTATAAATGGTTTGGCATATATTCACTGCTAAATTTTATAAGTATTATTATGTTTTTAACAATGGTTACACTCGCCACCAAACTTATAAAAAGTGAAAAAAGATTAAAAGATTTAACGGAAAGATATATTATTAGTTCTACTACTGACTTAAAAGGTACAATAAAAGATATCAGTGAGGCATTTTGCGATATATCTGGTTACACAAGAGATGAGTTAATAGGTAAACCACACAACATTATAAGGCATCCAGATATGCCTAAAAGTGTTTTTAAAAACCTCTGGGGTACCATACAAAGTGGTAAAAACTGGCAAGGTAGAGTAAAAAATCTTAAAAAAGATGGTAGCTACTATTGGGTATATGCCAATATTGAGCCACTCTTTGATAAAAAAGGTGATATTGAAGCTTATGCTGCTGTTAGAATTGATATAACAGATAGTGTATACCTAGAAGAGGAATTGGAGAGAAGCTATAAGAAGGATCAAACAATGCTCCATCAAAGTAAACTCGCACAAATGGGAGAGATGATAAGTATGATAGCACATCAATGGAGACAACCATTAACAGCGATATCATCAACCTCAGGTAATTTATCCGCAAAAATGATGTTGAACAATTATGATCAAGAGTATTTTTCTCAAAAATTAGAAAAAATAGATGAACTCTCTCAACATCTATCTGGGACAATTGATGATTTTAGAAATTTTTATAAAGAAGACAAAGAGAAAGTAGAAACAAAACTCTCTACTATGGTAGAAGGAGCTTTAAGCATAGTAGCAACTTCTATTAAAAA
>JAYEIM010000461.1:0-4752 GCA_034660095.1 Campylobacterota bacterium
TATTTTTGGTGCCATATGAGTGCCATTTAGATACTATAAAAGAGTTTGTTTTGAAAAGGGTGGGATTTTAAATCCCTTTATTTGTGGTGCTTGTTGGTATTTAGTGGTAAGTCCTTATAAAGTAGCAAATGTTCCAACTTTTAACCCCTTAAAATTCAGTATCTATCGTGTTTATTTGGTATAATTACATATAAATTTCTTATCAAGGATTAAATTATGGGTAAACATCCACTTTATAACACAACAGGACTACAAAAAGGTAACAAATCTCATGTTTTATATGCTTTAGCAAATAAGCAAATGGAGTTAAAACAGATTCAAGATGAATATGAAACCAAAGTAGCTAAGATTAAATCAGATTTAGAAGCTATGGAGCAAGTAATATGTTTATTCGATAAAGATTGTGGTTCAACTATTGAAAAAATCAATAATAAATCAACTAAAAGAGCAAGTCCAAAAGCTAATAGTTATTTTGAAAGAGGAGAAGCAAGAAAATTAGTATTAAATGTACTAAGAAAATCTCAACACTCTTTAAAAGCCAGAGATATATCTCAAATAATACAAAAGGATAAAAATATCCCTATAGATGATTCAATTGTTAATGCAGAAGTTACAAAGGTTATCAACGATTGTTTGAGACATACTACAAAATCAGGTCTAATTGTAAAAGATGAAAATGAAACAAGTATAATTCATTGGAAAATCAAAGACTAAGCTACTAATCTTTCAGATGTACGCTTATTACCTTGCCAATAACCACACCATTCAGGGTGTGTTGGTGTATTCATAGCTTTTGTTACAATATCTATAAATATAGCACCATTTGATAATCTTCTTGTGTCTTCTCTGTAAGCTATCTCATTCACATAGTTTGAAAGGTATAGGTTAGATAATTTCGTACTTATGGAGCAAAATAACCAAACTCAAAGCCCCTATTTGTCGCAAGTATGATTTTTAAAGAGCTTGTATCTCTTTTTTAAACTCAAATACATTTTAATTAAATCTTCTTAAAAACTCGTGATATATCAGCAATTTTCACTCTTTTGCTCTCATCTTCTCCTAGAAAAAGTTCATGGTCTAAAAATTCAAAGTAATTAGATATATCATCGTTATTTCTATAGACATCGCCTTTATAAAAATAGATTCTTAAAGCATTAGCTGACCTTTTTATTTTATCACTAGCTCTGTTTCCATTTGTATAACCCAAAGTAGTTCCAATCTCTTTAAAGGTTAATTTATCACTAGTATCTTTGTTAGTAAAATATTTAAAAAAATACTCCCTATGAAGTTCTGTTTTATGATGCTTTAAATTACAATAAAACTCAACTGTTTAATAATGTTATCTATGCAGTATATCTTTTGTTGTTGCGTTTTAAACAGATTTATCATTATTATTCCTTAATGCAATCAATCCTCTCAGTTCTTCTATAATTATCTTTTGTCTTTTATTTTCAATCTTCATATTAACCCATGATTCTACCCAGTCAGGAGTTTTTTTTCCTTGTCTTGCACCTTTCCATCCGTTAAGCGTGTGCAAACTCACTTTAGTATCTTCGCTAAAATCAGCTTCATCTAATCCAGCTTCTTTTAATTTAGATAGAAATTTGTTGTAATCCATAGTTTATAATCCTTTCCCGTTATCGTTGCTGTTATTTGGTTGATAATGTATATTCATCAATTTCTTAACAACTATTAAGTCATTTTTAATTTGTTGTTTTATTTTTCGATACCCTGATACGTATTTTATTAAGCGATCATATTTATGTTTGGCACTAGCTAAATTTGATCGTATATCTAAATCCATCTTATTGAATCTATTTTTTAATTCATCGGGTTTTTCTATTTTTTTAAAAATTTCAAGTTCTTCCTTTAATTTTTTCATTTGCCCTCTTATATAAGATTTATTTTTAGCAATATATGTATGTGTTTTTTTATCTTCTCTGATTTCCTGTAGAGCAATTTCATAATTTTCAACATATTCTTTTAACATATAGCCTCCAAAACTAATTTCACTTTGCATCTCTTTTACGATTGCTTTTCTTAAATTAACTACTTCATATTCTATATGTACAGGATATATACTTAATTGATTGTCAGTTGCCCATCCATTCTCTTTATTTATATCTTCTCTGTGTTTTGCAAAATTAGATTTATACATTCTAAAAGGAAAGGTGTTAAAGTCAAAAGATTCAAGTAGTTTATGTTCTTTTATATCAGGTTTATTTTCTTTTAATAAATCCAATTGTTCTATATCGCCAGTTATGTCCCATTTTCCACCTTTGCCATCATAGGTTACACCTTCTTGCTTAGTAATACAATAACTTGTTAATTTTACTGTATTGTAATCTTGATTTTTGAAATTTACATCTTTGCCTAAAATAAATTTAGGAAATTTTTCATCTTTATTGATTGCTATTTTCTTTTTAACAATGAATGGAAAACCATCACCGACTCTGATACTTGAGTTAAAATCAGAATCAGAATAAATAATGTCTAATCTATCAGAAGTAAATGAACAGCTCGTATAATTTATTTCCTTGCAAGTATAGTCAAAATCTTGCACTTTACAATTATGTATTAATATTTGTTTAAATTTAATCATAAAAATACTTAGGAGTTTATTTTCATCGACAAAGAGTTCAAAAGAGGCATTAAAATAACTCCTATTACAATCAGAAGCAAGTCCACCATTTGTATTTCTTTTAAAGTGGTGTCGTGTTTCTTTATTAATATCTATTACTTTAAAAATTTCTTTGCCATCAATAATAATATTTTTATTTTCATAAATTATACCCACCGATGTGTAATCCTGATTGTTGTTGATGATATTAGATGCTATCCTAAACATTAAAGCCCAAGGTTCCCCTATGTTTATAGCAAATGCTGAATATTGACTGGCTGAAAACCTCTTGCCTTTTGGCTCGTCAATAGATAGGCTAGTAAGTTTTATTGTGAAAACATATCTCCCATAGGTGTACACGTTATCACCGCCTTTATAGGAAAACTTAAGTCCATGAGCATTACTATTAAGTATGGCAAGATACGAGGATACCATCTCCGATTCGTTTATATAAGATCCATTAAGTGATTTTCCATAATACATAATATCAATTGATTTTTTCGTTTTCTCTTTGATTTTACCAAATCTTAAATCAACGCTTAGACCAGGAAGATCTTTTAAAAAAACAAACGGATAGATATTTTTAATTTTTTCATTTATTATCATTTTGTTTGTCCTTTGTTGCTTGTGGAATATTTTTCATCTTTAAACCTTTTTTTAAATTAAAAAAGCATTCTACAATATTTTACAATCAGTGTCAAGTATTTCTGTGTAAATTACTAAATATTAGTGTAATTTAATCTATTTAAAAGTAAAATAACCATATAATTATAATATAAAAGGGCGAATGTTTTGAGTTATTCACAAGGACTTTTGCAAATATATACAGATTTTGAAACTCATGCTCATTTATCCACTTTGATAGACTGGCCGCATTCGCATATCTATCAAAACTATTAATTATAACTAAATCTTTATTTTTTATTCTGACACTATCGCCATATTTGAGTCCGACTAATTGAACTGCAAATTTTTCAATTTTACTCATTTCAGTTACATTAACAACAACCATATTATCTTTAGACACTATTCTTGACTCGTTCACTCCTTGAATTTTAAGCTCTCTACTGTAGGGATTTTTAGTATATATTCCTCTTTTAGACATATCTACATCTGTGAATGTTTTTGTTCCAGATTCAAAATAGACTCTAGTTGCATTACTATCAAGAAAATAATCTTTGTTGTTTTTATCTGTTCGGATTTTAAATTTATATCCATCAGTATCAAAAAAGTATTTACTATTATCTGATTCAGTTACAATGCTATTTCCGTCACTATCTCTGGATACTGAGAATTTGTGGTTTGTTTTTTTCATTAAAGACATTTTTAGCAATATTTGATGCTAAACCATCAATAAAAGTGTCTTTATTGCTGATACCAACTTTTTTCATATAATCTTTACTAACATCCAAATTAATTGAATTAATCCAATCTATTATTTTTTCAGCAGTATTGTATTTTTCAAGAGAAACTCTGGCTGGATAAGGTAGTCTAGAAAAAGAGCTAAACCTATTTAAATCAATTTCAAGATTATATTTTTTTTGTTTTCTATCATAAACAATCCATGCGAAGCTTGTCACCCAAGCATTATCTTCAATAGCCTTGTATTGGTATCTCTCTTGCGACAATCGACTTAGAAAATCATCGTCCAAATAAAAGAAGCATCCATTGTGATAAAATTCTTTCTTGTCTTCAACAACTTTATATTGTATTTCCTGTCCTTTGAATATACCTATAGCTGTAATGTCAGTGTCGGTTTGCACAATTTCCCTATTTATCCATGCTTTTGAAGCCTTTACCATTTTGCTTTGTGACCAATATTCCTTACTGATGTCCATTTTGATATTTTGTGCTGTTAGGCTTCCAAACAGAAACCCTAAGATTATAAATGCTTTCATATTTATTGTCTCCTTTTTTTATTTTTATAATTTTTTTTGTATGTGTCATTTTATTTCCTTTTATTTATTAGCTTAAAGATAAAACTGTGTTGTTTTCAAGCACTATAGACTCTCCCACCATAGGTCAAAAGAGAGTTCTATTGATTCATCCGTTGGGTTTTCTTGGATTTTTGGTGTTTCATCATCGTTTAGCTCATTAGCTAGGTATATTGAGTGACCCGTTAGGAGTCTTTC
>JAYEIM010000462.1:0-4742 GCA_034660095.1 Campylobacterota bacterium
TAGAAAATATAACTACAGGTTCAGGCTCAGACACTATTACAGACAATGAAGTAGATAATATTATAAATACAGGAGCAGGCGATGATAAGATATATGTTGGAAATGGGGGATATGATACTATAGATGGTGGACTTGGCATTGATATAATATATCTAGATATATCAAAAGATGATATAAACCTAATCTATTTAGAAAATCAAACCTACCTATTAGACACCCCATCGTATGTTACAAGTTTTGTAAATATAGAGATTCTAGAGTTTCAAGATGGCTTAATATTTTCACCAGATATGCTTATATAAAAAATAATATAAGCAAGAATAAAACTAAAAAATTTAAAAAAGCAGGTAAAGTAAAACATGACAATATATATTGATATAACAAATTTAGAAGAAAAAAGAGCAAATACAGGAATCCAAAGAGTAGTTAAAGAATTTTTACAAAGAGCTATTAAAAATACAAAACATACTTACAATATCACGATTTACAATCCAGAGAAAAAAATAAATCAACTATTAAAAAATAGTGAAGTAAAGCTTTTTTTAGAAAATATAGAAGATTATGAATTTCAATTTAAAAAAGATTTAGATATAACAACTATTAAACCAACTGCCCATACAGTATTTTTTGATATAGATTCGGCATGGAACTCTTACCAAAGAAGAGATGATTTATATCCAATTTTAAAACAAAATGGCTTTTTAATATTTAACTTTATTTATGACCTTATTCCTTTAGTTTTACCATCGGTTGTACATAAAAATACTATAAGTAGTTTTACTATATTTGCACAAGCTGTATACGAGCATACTGATATGGTATTTTTCGATTCAGCAAGTGCAAACGATGATTTTTTAAGATTAAAACAAAACTATACAAAGAGAGATATACCTACAAGAGCTGTAGGATTAGGTTCCGATTTTTTTAAGTCAGATACACTTATAGTAGATGATACTATAAAATATATTTTATCAAAAAAATATATTTTATTTGTAGGGACACTAGAACCCAGAAAAAATCAAGAAGAGATAGTAGATGCTTTTACTATTTTAAGCCAAAAATATCCAGATTTAAATCTTGTAATTATAGGAAAACAAGGTTGGGATATTGAATCTTTGCTACAAAAAATAAACAGACACCCAAAACTAAATAAACAACTCTTTTGGCTAAATGATATAGATGATGATACACTTAACCATTTTTACCAAAATGCTTTTATAGTAACATATCTTTCAAAATATGAAGGTTATGGACTTCCAATAGCAGAATCATTAAACCATGGAAATATAACAATAACCTCAAAAAATAGTTCAATGTATGAAGTAGGGCATGATTATGCAGACTATGTAGTTTACAATAGTATTAATGAGATAGTAGATACTATTAGTTTATATTGTGAAGATACTAACTTATATAATTCAAAAAAAGAGTTCATAAAACATAATTACAAATCTACGAGTTGGGATAAATTTTATAGCTCATTATCTACAATTTTTGACAAATTTCAAATCTCAGAAGAGTTAAAAGAAAATCATCTAAAAACTTTACAATTTGTGTTTATAAGCATAGAGTATAAAAAACTTCAAAATACTATTAAAACCATTGATAAATATTGTAGCTTTGTTAAAGAATATATTATTGTAACGCAACCAAAACTAGTAGAACAGTTTCATAAATTAACTTCAATTAACAATATCACTATAATAGATGAAACAATAATTTTAAAAGAATATGCAAAAGATTTTGCTGCTAGAGATCATGTAAGTAAAAATTGGCTCTTAAGAACATCACTTCTAAATATAGAAAATTTAGATGATGAGTTTATTATGTTAGATGATGACAATCGACCTATAAAAAAGTTGACTCTAGATACATTTACAACAAAAGAAGGTAGATACAATGCATACTACTTTTACAATCTTTTAGAATGGAATCATAGCTCTAGTGAGTATGATAAAGGGCAACAAAATATGAAAAAAGTTTTAAGTGACAAAAACTATGAACTTTTAGCATACTCATCACATTGTCCACAAATTATAAATAAAAAGATATTCCAAGAGTCGATTGAGTTGTTTTTTAATAAAGGATTAAATCAGCCTATAGATGAGTGGAGTATATATTTTAACTATGCAATTAGTACATACCCATACCTTTTTGATAAAAAAGTATTCCAAACACTTCACTGGCCAAAAGCATATACAGATTGGGACTTTATTTACGAACCAAAAGATTTTATATTTGAGAACTATTATGATGATACACCAAGACTAGATTACACACCATTTAAAAAAACAAAAACTTTTTTTAAACAAAATAAATCAGTAATATCTTCAAAAAATCAAGTTTATGGAAATATAGTTTTTCAAAATAAAAATATAAAATTTATTTTATCAAGTATACCACACTTTATAGTATCACCAAAAAATTCATTAATAAGACTAAAGCTAAACTATAAATATCTAAATTTAATGAAACAAAATAATAATATAACTTTATCAATTTTTTTGAACAACAATCACGCAGCATCAATAAACCAAGAACAAATACAACTTCAAAGCTATTATGAATCAATACTAGAGTTACCAATAAGTACAAAAAACTTAACAAATAAAACATACATATTAACGTTTAAGTTAAAAGTAAACGATAACTATATTCAAGCCAATCAATCATTAAATACAACAAAACTGATAGTACAAAATGAAAATATAAATATTAATCTTGTAGAAAAAAAAGCCCCTATATCTTTAAAAGAACAAATAAAATCAATCCCACTTATTGGAACATTCGCAAGATGGTGTTACAATCTTTTGAGATTAAATAACCTTAAACATAATGTTATTCTAAATTCAGATAAAACAGAACAACAACAAAAACAGATAAATACACTTTTAAAACATAGCAATTATTCAAAAAAACAAAACAAAGCAAAATTTGCACATCTATATCAAGAGTTTGAAGATAAATTTAGAGGTGAAAAATCTATAATAAAACAAAGATTAAGTATATACTTACCTTTTCTAAAAACAATATCTTTTGATAAAAAAGAAATAAATATAGTAGATTTAGGTTCAGGTCGAGGCGAGTGGCTAGAACTATTAAGACAGCATAACTACAAAGCAAAAGGTTGCGATACAAATCAAAATATGATAAATCATACAATAAATTTAAACTTAGAAGTAAAAAAAATAGATGCAATATCTTATTTAAAATCATCACAAAACAACTCTATATCACTTATTACAGGTTTTCATATTATAGAACATCTTGATACTTTTGATGATATACTAGAACTACTTGATGAGTCGTTAAGAGTACTAAAACCAAACGGTATGATTATATTTGAGACACCAAATCCTAGAAATATTCTAGTAAGCTCATCTGATTTTTATCTTGACCCTACCCATCAAACTCCGCTACATCCACTAACTATGAAGTTTTTTACACAAAAACTGGGCTTTAAAAATGTCCAAGCATTAGTGATAAAAGATGATATGTTTACGGAAATTGAGGAGATAGACTTTAGGTCTATAAATGACTATGTAACAATAGGTAGAGATTATTGCATAGTAGCAAGGAAATAACAATGCAAAACCTAACAGTAATCACAACATACCCTATCTATCCACCAAGAGGTGGTGGTCAAAGTAGAGTATACTATTTATACAAAAATCTAAGCCAACACTTCAACATAACTATAATATCTTTAGTCCACTCTTCATTAAAGCTATCAAAAAAAAATATAGCACAAAATCTATTAGAGATACAAGTACCAAAATCCATGACACATCAAAACAAAGAGGAGGAGATAAAGAAACAAACAAATATAGCTATCACAGATATAGCACTTATCTCACTTTTTGAATATACACAAGAGTATATAGAACAAATTGTACACTATGCAACAAACTCAAAATATATCATCTCAACATCACCGTATACATATCCACTTATAAAAAAGTATATAACAATACCATACATATACGAATCCCAAAATGTAGAATATCTACTAAAACAACAGATGCTAGAATCTACACCATACAACAATACACTTTTGCAATCACTATACGATATAGAGAAAGAGTGTTATATAAACTCATATATCACTACAGTATGTTCAAAGCAGGACACTATAGATTTTCAAAATTTGTATGGAAAAAAAGAGTCCCAACTACCATATATACCAAATGGTGTAGACCTTGACACAGTACACTACTATGCAAAAAATAAGAAAAATCATTTTAAATCAATATCAAAATACAAAGACCAAACTCTAGTACTATTTATAGCTAGTAACCACAAGCCAAATATAGATGCAGTATATGAGATACTAAAACTAGCACAAACTACACTAGATATTACATACATAATAGTTGGAAATGTATATAACTCATTTACATCTATGAAAAATACCCCTTCAAATGTTATATTTAAAGGTGAAGTTAATGATGAAGCAAAAAATCACTACCTAGCTATATCAGATGTCGCAATAAACCCAATGCTAAGTGGGTCAGGCACAAACCTAAAAATGCTTGACTTTATAGCAAGCGGAATACCAACCATATCAACAAAAGTTGGAGCAAGAGGACTTGAACTTCTATCATCTATGTACATAGAGTCCAATATTGATGAATTCTCAATTTATCTTAAAAATACTCATTACTATATAGATACGCAAAGTGCAAAAGAGTTTGTACGAGCTAATTATGACTGGAAATCAATCGCACAAAACTTTAAACATA
>JAYEIM010000463.1:0-4711 GCA_034660095.1 Campylobacterota bacterium
TCATTATACTGATGCTAAATCCCCAGAATATGTTATCATAGTTGCTTTTTGAACTTTACCGCTATCTTGTAATTCATTTAAGAAATTTGTATCATCGCTATTTAATCTAACCTCAGCTGTAATCTCTGTATATTGAGGTGTAACTGTTTTTGATTTTAGCATAAATCTTTCAACTGATTTTTTTGTGATACTTAAAACTTCTAACTGGTCTTGAGAAGATGGTATATGTAAAACTAAAAGATAAGGTTGTTCCTCTTCTTCTTTTCTTGTCATAAATAATAATACTATTGTCATAACTACTGAGCCTATAAGTGAGATATTGAAATACCCTACTCCATTTGCAATACCAACTGTAATCGCCCAAAAAATAAATACAAGATCTACGGGATCTTTTATAGGTGTTCTAAACCTTACAATAGATAAAGCTCCTACCATACCAAGAGATAGTACTAAGTTTCCACTAATTGTCATAATAATAAGTGTGATTATCATAGTGATTGCTACAAGGGATACATTGAAACTTCTTTGGTATAGTACACCTTGAAATGTTTTTTTATATACATAAAATATAAACATACCTACTAAAAAAGAAACTCCTAGGTTTATAATAATCTCTATAGCACTAAATCTATCCATTCCACTTTGCATCGCTACAAAGCTTTTGCTAAATATATCGTTCATTGTTACTTGATCTGTCATTTTTGTTTTCCTTTAATTTTAATATAAATTTAATTATCTTCCCACTGTTCAACTTTGAAGAATCTTCTACCTAAAGTATATTTACTTATTGCCATTCGCTCAGCAGAATCAAGCTGTAGCGTTCTATGTATATATTCAGGTAGTGCTGTTTCGTATTTTATTTCTAATATTTGTTTACCCTCAAGTATAACGGGTAGTGTATGTAAATTATCACTAAATATATCAAAGTCTGTATTACATGAGTGTAGGTTTTTATCAAATGTGATACGAAGATTAAAAAAATCAAACGAAAATGCATCTCTTGTGTAATCCATGATAACTTTTGGCGTATAATTTCTTGTGGTAAATTTTCTAAAAATTTTATTTAATATTGGATTATTATATGTTAGTAGTTCTTGATAATCTCCAGCTATTATTTTTTTTGCACTTTGCTTAGTTATGGTTGCTGTTTCTTTAAATATCTGATTGTTTGCTTTGTTTTTTATCTCAAACTTTACAGTCTCACTTTTGAGATCATATATTCTCATACGATATTTTGCTCTAAATATATCGCCTGATTGTTTTTCATATAAACACTCATCATCATGTGAATCAAAATATAGACTTCTTATAAAATAACCTTGCCTAGGTGTACTATATCCATCTGGTTTTAATATATGAATAAGTTTATTTACCATTGCATGATATTCTATGTTTGAAATATAATATTTTAATTCATTTCTATTTACTTGTAGATTATTCATCTATTTTTACCCTTGATTTTTTATCAGCTTTTACTATACTATTTCCAATGAATTTTATATTTGTAGCTTCTAAAAATCCACCTATATCGTATCTTTTGTTTTTATTGTAAAGATTTATTGCTTTTTCTTTTGTATTTATAAATTTTAAATTTGAAGCTATCACTTTTGATTTATCTTTTATCTCTAAGCCTATAACAGTATTTGTGAATATTGAATTTGTAATATTTGCTTCACTCCATTCTCCTACTGAGATACCTTTATCTCCCATATTGACAAATGTATTGTTGTTAGCTTTCATTGTTGTAGTCATGATATCTAATCCATCATTGCCACTATTTAAAAACTTATTATTTGTGATAGTTACATTAGATATATCTATATCCAATCCATCGCTTCTGGCATCTTCAAAAGTACAATTATCAACTATCCCTTTTGCATAAGCTATATGCATAGCATCGTCACCTTTAAAATTTCTTCCTATGAAACAATTTTTTACTTCAAAATCATCCATATCGTGAATATTAAATTGACTTGTGTAGTGTATTAAGTTTTTAGTATCGATTGAGCCATTTGAAAATTCACAAAAATAAAATTTAGAACCTGTTGTACTTTTACCCTGAACTGCTACAAGTCCCCATGGTTTTTTGTCATCAAGAGCAACAAACTTTATTGGTTTATTTTTTGTTCCTATTGCTGTAACTTTACCATAGAAATATATAGACTGATTTGGTGAGATTATAAATGTTGTATTTGGTTTGATTATAACATTTGTGTATTTATCGTATTGTAATGTTTTGGTTACTTTTATAGTTCCTTTTAATATTTTAGTTTTATAATTTGGTTTACTTAATTTATCAGGATGTATTGAATCAGTTGCTTTTACTTTAATATTATCAACTTTTTTAAATATTACATTTTTATTTGTGATTGCATTGGTTCCACTTTGAAATATTTCTTCATTAAAATCTTCATTTTTAATTGTTAATGTATAAAATTGTGATCTATTTTGTAAATGTGTTTTTCCATATCTTACAGTGTCCAGATTTAGAGCATTTTTATTTACTATATTACGAGCTGGATATAACATAATATTTTTATATTTTAATATAACTGGAGAATTCCCATCTACTGCAAATAATATTTTTACATTATCTTTATATTTAGTTATCTTATAATTTACAGATACATCTTCTAGCATTTTATGTAAGAATTCAATTCTTATTTTTAGGTTATTAGAATATGTTTTAAATATATTATCTAGAGTATCCTTTGTTGCTACTGTAAGTTGTGGCGGATTAAAAGTTTCTTTCCAAGGAAATAATCTTGTATCTATACTTATTTTTTTTCTTTTTTTATCGGCTAAATAGGAATCCATAAATTTATTTTTTTCTTCACTCATTAACTTATTAATATACTCTATATTTACAGTTTTTAACAGTCTATAAAGCTCTTTATCTCTTTTAAATTCTAATAATGGATTTAATCCTATTCTTTCAATAAGAGGATAATATGAATTATCTTTATTTTTATTTGATTTCCAAAATCGAACATCCCATGATATAGCTGTATATTTACCTTTGTAAGGGTCAAAATATATTTTATGATTGTGAAAATAATCATGATGATGTGTACCCCATAATACATCTAATGCTAAGTATGTGTAATATTGAGAACTTAAATATGTACTAGCAAAATCATAAAAAGCTTTATCATCATAATTATTTACAGCATCTATTAAAAGTTCAATATCTTCTGTAATCTTTTTTTGTTCAGCATTTCTTGCTGCTTTTTTATCCCATATTTTGCTATCAAACCAAAGTTTTGCAATGCCATCTTTACCTATATAACTTGACCATTTTTCTTTTAATGAATAATCACCATCATAAATACTACCTGGCATAAGTTTGTTTTTTCTTAAAAATGATTCATCTACTTGATCAAGATAAAGATATAAACCAACATATTCCCCATTTATAAACATTCTTACGGTTTTTACTTCTGGTGCTAATGCACCCATTTTCTTTGCAACTTTTTGTGTGATTGGTTCTATAAACATATCTTGAGAATAAAGAACAGAAAAATTTATTGTTTTCATCATATTATATGAGTTATCTGATTTGAATTTTATCTTTATAGATTTTCTATCATATCTCCAGTTCCAAGCACTACCACCACGATATCTAATCTTCACTTTTGAACTTTTGCCATCATTAACTTTTAATCTAGCATCTACATAATTTTCTATACCACTTAACGGTAAATCTGAATTTAAGAGTTCTAAATCTTTTTTATCTACCATAAGATAAAAACTTTCAATATTATTATCCCTTTTTAATTCAGGTGCAGTTAATTTTATATTTTCACTTTTTATACTTTGGTTAAAAAAGTATTTAAATATATCTTTTGTTAATGGCATATCTTTATATGTCATCTCTTTATATTTATAATAGTTTATATAAGCATCTGCTACAAATGATAAACTAACTATTGCAATTAAAAGTAAAGTAAATATTGTTATATTTTTTGAAAACTTAAATGCATAAAAAATCAATATATTCAAAAGCAATAACACTACAAAATATTTTAATATTTTTTTACTTTCTATATAGCCAAATTGTTTTGTTATTTTAATAGAGTGTAAAGAGAGTTCACCCTTTCCATCATACCATACTCTTACTTCCCAGTTTTGGAGTGCTTGATTTGAATTTATTTCAATATTTTTCTTAATATGTCCAAAAGAACTATTTTCTTTTAGATTACCTTTTTTTCGTATATCACTTCCAGCTTTTGTAACTATATCAAATTTAGCTCCATTAGCTTTTGATGATGAATATGATATATCAAATAAATATGTACCACTTTGTAGTTTTACATAAGGACCATAGGTTAAAAATCCTTTTTTTGTAGAATTTGAAATATATTTAGAATCAACTGTTTTTGTTCCAACTTGTCCTGGTAAACTCGATCCTTTAAAAATATATTCTTTAGTATTGTTTTTTAATTTAAAAACTATTAATGATAAAACTATTGATATTAATATAATAATTAAAAGATTTTTTTTATTCATATTTTAACTAAACCCTTTTACTATTTTTGCAATTTTTGCATACTCCTCATTTGTTAATACTTTATCTAAATTTTGCTCTACTATTATATCAGATACTTCTTCTATATTATTTGTTGGTTTTTCAATATCTTTTTTATAGTTTAAACTACAATTATAATAATCATTTGCTATGTTATTGATATTGTGTCCGTTTATTATATAG
>JAYEIM010000464.1:0-4693 GCA_034660095.1 Campylobacterota bacterium
CTTTAGTTTTGACATCTTTATCTAGTGCTTCAAGGTAAAACTCTAGTTGCCCTAAATGGCTCGGTTTAAACTTACCTATTTTTAATTCAAACGCAACCAAACAGTTTAAGTACCTATGATAAAAAAGTAAATCTACCTTAAAAGTATCATCTCCAACTTCAAGTTTATACTCTTCACCCATAAAAGCAAAGCCGATACCTAACTCTAAAATAAAATCTTTGAGTGAGCCAATAAGTGCTTGCTGTAAATCTTTCTCTTTATGTGGGATTGGTAAATCTAAAAACTCAAAAATATAACTATCTTTAAATACCCCATCAACATCTTGAGGTAATTCTTCCATCACTGATGAAAGTTTTTGATCTGATAGCATTACTCTTTCATAAGTACCACTTCTAATAAGCCTATCTAGTTCTCTTACAGCATATTTCTTTTTACTACAAAGAATTAGATAAAACTCTCTTTCTTCATGAGTTTTAAGAGCCATTATTAAACGATTATGACTCCAAGATAAAACTGCACACAGTGTGTGCAGTTTTGGATTATCACTATAAGTTTCATAAAATTGTTTCATCATCCACATATTTCTAGCTGTAAAACCTTTTATATTTGGTTCTTTCTCTTTTATAAAATTCGCTAACTCTTGTACAATACCTTTGCCCCAACTTTTTTGTTTAACTTTAACAGATATATGTTTTCCAATACTCCAATACAACTCAACTAAAGTAGTATTAACTTGGACATAAGCTTTCTGTTTTGAGGTTTGTATGGTTGATAAGATTTCGTTAAAGTTTTCTGTTTTTTGTAAGTTCATTGTAAATCTCTCCTAAGTTATTGCAATATTGCTACTGCTACACCCATAATTGCAACTATTACACCTATAACAGTTATCCAAATTACGGTTTTCTGAAGTTTATAAATTGCCTTAGTATTTTCAATTGATAAAACATCACTAACTGCCATATCTAATATTTCAAGATGCTTTTTTATTCTTTTTAAATTACTAAATATATCAGTTATCATCTTATCCGCTGGATTTTCATTTTCTTTATTGTGTAAGTTTCTATCCATAGTTAATCTCTGATGAATAGTGCTAGGCTGGATACTTTTTTTATCCTCAAATATATTTTTAGGTATTCCCAACTGAGATATAGTATTTCTTATATTTTCTTTATTTAACTCTAACTCTATTTCTAACCTATTTAAATACATCATAGTTATTTTTAAATCTTCGATAGATAATTTACTCTTTAATATTTTAAAACTAGATTTCTGTAAATTCATAAATCCTTCTGCTCTTAGCTTTTCAATTCTATCAGTATATTTACTTATTATTGAATTTATACTATTAACAATTATTCTTGACAAGACACCATCATGAATACTTTTACCTGTTAAAACACCATTAATATCGATAATATATGGTTCAAGTTCAATAACTATATTTGAACTATAAATGGTATTAAATCCATTATTCTCATAATACTCAGAATATGCCAATCCATAATCATTTAACCAACTTCTATTATCTTTTATCCACTCTTTCAAGTTGTTTTCGATTATTGGATTACCTTTTATTTGATACTTATCAATAAAAAATGCAGTATTTACAACTTTATTTTTAAATTTAAAAGTATCTATTGACCACTGTTCTATATCTAATTTTATTTTATCTTTATACTTCTCTATCACTTTTTGTGATTCATGCTCCCAACTTAACATCTTACTCTTAGGAAATTTATTTATTGGGAAAAACTTTGTAAATATGACTTTTTCTAAATACTCTTTATTTTGTAAATCATTTATTTCTTCCGTAATAGCTTTTGATAAATTAAATTTTAATACCATTAGAGCAAATGAGGGCATTATCCTTGTATATAATAATTCCACACTATCTACATTCTTAGGAATATTTTTTAGTGGCTTTATTTTAGATAATAAAAATCTTTTTTTTTGACCTCCAATTACTCCAAAATTTATCCAATTACTAAACCCTAGGTTATCTTTATTCTTTATTATATTATTAATACTAACACGGGTTTTATTATCTGTAGAACTTAATAATTTAAATGCTAATTTAACTTCATGAAAATTTTCATATTCAAAAGGAATCACATATATAAATGATGATAATTTAATATTAGTATTCTCAGGTGTTTTTCTAGCATTTAACTCATCAACTGCACGTTCCCTCTGTTTCTGTCTTGTGCCATTAAGATATGTTAAAATTGAATTAAATGATTTTATTTTTGATAAGGTTCTATATTGAATACTTGATGGAAATTCTGAAATATCAAGTAGCTTTGTTGATATAATTTCTTTATAAGAATAATAAGTATTTAGTATCGTTTTAAATTGCACTAATTCTTCCCTTAAAAATTTCAATTTCATTATTACTCAAACTATAAAGTTTAGAGCTATCAAAAATCATCAAAAGACTCTCTTTTAACTATGACACCATCATCTTTTTTTATACTTTTGTTTTCTATATGTATGTCTAAAGGTATTTTTGTTTTTACTGCTTTTTGTTTTTCAAACTTTTTTTCTAATTTATTTATTCTATCTGTAAAACCATTTATAAGTTTTTTTGTATCTTCTTCTTTTAAGATTAATTTATTTTGAAGTTCTTTTATTTCATTTGATTGAGATAACAAATTATTTTCAAGAGACTTTATCTTTGATTTATTATTATCCATATAACTTTTCAATTTATTGAATAGTTTAATCTCTATAGAATTTTCCAAATCTTTATGATTATTTAACTTAATTTCCAACTCTTCAAAACGAGAATTTATCTTAGATTCATCAATTAGTTTAATATTTTTAATTTCATTGTTTATCTTATTATCAAAATTGATAGATTTTTGATTTAACTCCTCTATTATTTTTGTATTTTTTTCTTCTTTGAATATCATTTCATTTTGAAGTTTTTTTATCTCATTTGATTGAAATATTGTTTTTTCTTCAAAATTATTAACTTTTAGTTTCAATTCCTCAATTTGTGTATTATATTCTTCATCAACTTTCGATTTATGGACTTCTTTATCTCTGTTCTCAGTATTATAATTATATTTTTTCATTAGCAATATAGTATGTTGATCGTTATTATTATGTAGTATATCTAACACACCAACGCCATCGTTATTTTTTATATTTGTGCTTGCTTGATTCAATAATAGAACTTCAATAATATTCCAATCAAGATTAGAAGAAACAGCAACCATAAGTGCTGTATCTCCATCTTTGTTTTGTTGATTTATGTCAGCACCATTATTTATCAGTTTCTTTACTAATGTAATATTTAGAGACTCAACTGCATCAAATAAAGTAACTTCTTTTTGTACTTTAACTGAAATAGTTTTATTTGATTCAGCTTTTTTAATTTTTATATTTTCTTTTTTAACACTATCGTGGCCATATTCTTTAAATATTTTTATAATTTTAGTCATTTTATGTTTTATCGCTATATCTAATGCTGTCTTTCCATACTTATTTTTTACATTTACATCTACACCGTTAGATAATAAAACAGCAACAACATCATTATATCCATAGGCTACAGCTACCATTAAAGCTGTATTGCCATTTGTATTTTTACAATTAAAATCCTTACCTGATTTCAAGATAGCTTTAATTTGTTTTATATTTTTTGTATTAATGGCACTAAATATTTCATCATCACTGTAGGTAACATGATTTACAACATCTAAAAATTCATATTTTTCAAATATACTACTAATTTTTTTATGATGGCTTTTTTCTTTTATTATTTCTAACACATTATAATCGTATTTATTTTTTTGATATACATCCGCTTCATTTTCTAGAAGTAATTTAATTATTGAATACTGTATATTTATAAGGTCTTTATCATAATGGGATAGTGATTTTTTTTGTTTATAAGCTTCTCTTTTTGAGGTATTCATCATTACAGCAACCATAAGTGCTGTGTCTCCATCTTTGTTTTTTTGATTTATATTAGCACCGTTATTTATTAGTTTCCGTACTAATGTAATATTTAGAGACTCAACTGCATCAAATAAAGTAACTTCTTTTTGTACTTCAACTTCCTTTTCTTGTATATTTTCTTTTTTTATAGAGGATGCTAAATTTATTATTTTCTCTTTATTATTTTTATCTTGTTCGCCTACTAACTTATTAGAATAGTATTCAATTACTTTATCTATAATATCTAAAAATATTATTTCTATATTTTCTTCAAAATAATTTAAATAAACTATATCAAGTTCAATAGAGTCCTTATTATCATAGTTTGTCTTACTAAATACATAATTATTGTTATCAAAATTCAGACTCAGTTCATAATCACTACTTTCAACAATCTTTATATTTATTGTTGTTAACTGCTTCTTTATCCATACTGTTACTCTAATATCATTTATAGTTTTTTGAAAGTAAATATCATCGTCTTTTTTCTCTACCTTAATTAGCAACTCTGTTAATTTTTTTATTGCTTTGTAATATTTTTCATTTTTGTAATTATCCTTTTTTAATAAGCTTCTAAATATTCCAAGCATTTTAAACCACCCTAACTTCTAATTTTCTCTCATCTTCACTATTTCCATACAGCTCAAACCGTTCATTGACTATATACTGTCGAAGCTCCACACAGTAATCTATTATATCTTGTGCTACCTCTATATCTATCTCCATATTTGGAAAGATTAGTTTAAAA
>JAYEIM010000465.1:0-4687 GCA_034660095.1 Campylobacterota bacterium
TCCCATACTCAACAGTTACAGGTTGGGGATGTTTAGCAAATAAAAAAATAATACCAATACCTGCATGGGTAGAACCATTTTTAAGGTTTTATGAAAAATCTAAAAAGTTAGACTATATAGCTAATGATATTTGTAAGAAATTAAATTAGAGGTTGTTTTAAAACTTCATTATTAAGTATTTTCTTTAAATAACAATATAAAAAAGATCAAAAATGAAAGGCAATGCGTCATTTGATATAAAAGTGTCTGAATTGTTATGTTTTGGAAACACTTCACAGCAATCATTTAGTCAATATAGAAAAACAATCCTAAAAAGTACAAGTTACTAGTTTTAGGATTGTTTTGCAAATCTCAATCAATAACTATTGATGAATTAATTGCTTTTTCGAATCTTAAAAGATCAATTGCTTGAAAAAAAACTCAACAACTATAATTCTTTTATAAAATAAGATTTAATACTCTCGATTTAAACATATAATCAAATATAGATGTTGGTTTATTTTATTCTTTAATCATTATATTATTCAATTTAGAATATATCTTTTGGAGATGTACCAATATATATTCATCCCTTAAGCTATATAAAGCATAAATAGTATTGTCTTTAGTATATATATCCTGTTTTTTGATATTTAACAATTTAATATGAGTTATCTCTTTTTTTAAAAACTCTTCTATTTTTTCTTTTGTACTATTTTCTAAAGTATCCCATTCATGTGATATTTTTATCTGATTTAGTGCTTTATTATATATTTCAGTTTTTATTAGTTTTATTGCATTAGCTTTTAGGTCTTCACTAGCAAGAGAATTATTATCTTTTTTATTTGTATTTACACTTACAGTTAAAGTTGTATCTACATAATAAATCTTATTTTTTGTCCACTTTGGTTCTTTATCAAGTTCTAAAATATATATTGCCAATGGTATAATTGTCACAGCAGCAATAAAAGCAAATAACTTTTTAAAAAATTTTTCAAACAACAATCGCTTTAATAATTCAATAAACATTATATTTTTTATATATGTTAATATAGATTCAAAAAAGCCCATTTAGTTTATCTCTCTTGTTGTTATTTTTACATTTGAAGAAGTTCCCACTTCAAACCTTATCCATTTTAGCTCTTGTTTAGCTTCATCTTTTAGGTATGGTTCTAGTTTATTTACAAAAGATAGTGCATTGTAAATTGACTGCTTTAGTACATTATCTTGGGCTAGATATTGAGCCATTTTATTATCTATATTATCATCCGTTCTTTTGACTAGTATTGATACAGTTGGATCTGAGCTATAATTTATACTAGACTCATCTACTTTAAATCCTAAATTTCTTAACATTGCTTTTGAACTTTTTACAGTATTAAATATCATAACAATATATTCTTTTGATACTTCAAATGTTGTATCTTCCATTTTTTGAGCTATTGTTTTTATATCTATATTATTATTTTTGATTTTTTCTAAGATAAATTGATCTAATTCAATATTATTTTCTTTAGATAAATCATAATACTTTTGTATCTCTTTAATATCTTTTTGATAAAGTGAAATCTGAAGTAAATATAATAATGACTTTTTCTTATCATGATTTATTGCTTTTGTTAGATATGTTTTCGCTTCATTATATCTATTCAAATTGATCAAAATAGTACCTAGCTTTAGATTTGAGCCTTTGTAGTTATTTGTAGATAAAATTTTGTAGATTTCTATTGCTTTGTCTATATCTTTATCCCAATGACTTCCTGTCTCATAAGCAGATGCTAGCATATACATGCCATGTTGATTATTTTGTTTTTGTAATGATTCAAGAACTTTTTTATATAAAGATATATTTTCAGAAGTTAGTTCCATATATTTGAGCTTTTTTGCATCTTGAAGTGTGTATGCATTTGCAAATGTAAATAAAAGTAAACCTATAAAAAAAGTTCTCTGTATCACTATCTATCCCAAGCTAAATAGTTTTTACTATTTTTTTCAACTTTTACTACATAGTTTTGTGCTTCGTGTGTCAATCTACTTGAAGTAGTAAGGTGCTTATAGAGTTCATCTACACTCATTTTATTTATTTTTTCGATAGCCTCTTTTTGGATTTTACTAAAGTTTGTTATTTTTTTCTCACCTGTTATAGATTTACAAAGACTACCTATACCTGCATTGTATGCTGTAGCGGTACAATAAAAAAGTTTTTTAGGGTCTGTGATGCCCTTAAGATAATTATCTTGGATTATTTGTATATATTTTGTTCCTATTTCTATATTATTTTTAGTATTATACAAATAGTTTGGAGACAATATTCTTTTTTTCCCATAAAGTGCTAAATAAGAATCTTTCCCAGCACTACTAGGTACTATTTGCATCAGACCAAAAGCAGGTATGTGACTCCTTGCAAGTGGATTAAAATAACTCTCCGTTTGCATAATACCAAATACCAAAGAGTCTTGGACATTGAATCTTTCAGCATTTTCATGTACGCTATCTTTGAATCTTTTTGCTCTTATTTGAAGATTTTCAGGAACCATCTTAATTACAACATATGATATTTTTTTCTTACCTTGTTTGGTATCTACAACTTTATGCTTAATGTCCTCTTTTTTTATTATTTTATTATCAAATAGACTACTGTTTAATAATTTTGACTTATCTTGTCTTTTTTGATTTTTTAAAAAATCTTTTTCTTTTAAGAAATTCATAGCTATTCTATTAACTGGATCATTAAAAAAGCTTTCATCTATAGTTGTAGCAGTCAGATGATTGAACTTTTTTTGAAACTCTTTTGTATCATTAAAAAAGCTATCATCCAATATCTCCAAAACTACCTCACCTTTTTTATAATCAATGGTTTCTCTTGAACTTAAATCATCATTATATTGAGTAAAGCTATTTTTAGAAGATAGCCTTGTCTCATCTTTACCCCATTTTTGGCTCAATATTTTTTTATAGTATTTTTCACTCTCTTTAAATACATCTTGGTAGTATTGAAAATTAGCTTCAACTCTTTTTTTATATTCTAGCTCAGTGAGCTTTTGATTAACAAGATGCATTTGGTGATTTTGTTGCATCGCTTCATTAATGGTACTCATATCAACATCAGCACCATAAAGGCTACAATAAACCAATAAAGGTAGAAAACTTTTTTTCATTAGTTAGAATAAACCTTATTTTTAATTAAGTTCATATTCTTTTTTATTTCTTCTCTAGCTATATCACTTTGAGCACTGTTAATCATCTCTTGTTCTAGCTTTCTAAGTCCTTTTTTTACGCCTTGTTTTACTATTTTGTTAGATATCTTCATATGAACATAAAAGTTTCCATCTTTTGCTGCAAAGCTATTTATTTGTTTTGCTCCAGATAATCTAACATTTTTTGCTATCTCTTGCGAATTATTTTTTACTGCTTTTTCTACATTGATATGATCATTTGTAATGCCTTCCTCTAAAGCATCATTAAATTCTGCATTAATACTCACTAAAACTTGTTTTGCTAATTTTACTCTTGCATCATGCTGTGCAATTCTAATTACATCTCTAACTGTTCTGTATTTTGACTTTTCAGCCACACCCATAGCACCTACACCATCTTCTACACTATCTGGATTATGTACCCAATGAGGAAGACTATTATAAATTTCAGATTCATCTTGAACTTTTATCTCTTCTTTTGTTGCAGTTTGTTTTTGATATACAACTTTTCTTTCCACTTTTTCTGTTTTTACTATCTTTTGTGGTGCTGGTTCATTGTTACCTGCACATCCACTCATCATAAATACACTACTTGCTACAGCGATTGTCACTAAACTTTTTTTCATACTACACTCCTGATATAATTTTTATATAATTATATCTTACTTTATCTTTAATTTCTAAAAAATATTTTCGGGCTACGCCGTTTTAAAAAATAAAAAATAAAAACCCCAAAGGTAAAAAACACTAAACTTCAAGTGTAAAGTTCCCTAAGGCTCACACACTAAACGAAAACCAACATCGCTGAAAGTGACAGTAGGATTGAACCAGTTACGGATAAAAGAGCGAAGATTACCAGCACCATTGACCCAAGAACCGCCACGAAGGACTTTTCTATCTTGATCACTATCACACCAATCCTCACACCACTCCCATACATTTCCATGCATATCAAAAAGACCCCATGGGTTTGGTAGTTTTTCTCCCACTGGATGGGTTCCATAGTCTTTATGGTCTGATCCTTTATCGTATGAGTTTTTATCGTACCATGCATATTTATCTAACTCTTTTTCATCATCACCAAATGAGTATTTTGTAGTTGTTCCTGCTTTGCAGCAGTATTCCCACTCCTCTTCACTTGGTAGTCTATATGTTTTATTTGTTTTTTTACTTAACCATGCAGCATACTCTTTTGCATCATTCCAGCTTACATATATAGCAGGTCGGTTTTCTCTTCCCCAGCCTCTATCATCTGGTTTTGTTTTATTTCTATCTTTACAGTATTTATCATACTCTTTAAAGGTTACTGTGTATTTTGCCATTTGGTATGATTGGTTTGGTATAGATACTAGTTGGGGTTCTATGTAGGTGTTGTCTGTATTGTCTTTATTGAAAGTTTGGACTTGTTTTGGACTTGGTTGGTTTTGTTTTATAATTGGTGTTACTATTTTATTTTGTTGTTGGAGTTGTTCTATGTGAGCTTTTAATCTTTCTATCTCTTTCTCTTTTTC
>JAYEIM010000466.1:0-20193 GCA_034660095.1 Campylobacterota bacterium
TTTAAAAGTAATTTTAGTAATATTACTAGTGAGTGGACTAAAGGCAGAATATGTAATTAATATAAGCGAAATGGAGTGTAAAAAGTTTTCAGATTTTAAAAATAAATTAAAAGCAGAAAATTCTAAAATAACAGAGGTTTCTAGTGTAAGACATGATAGTTTTTTTAACGGTATGTATGTCGCAGAAGTGGGTGGTTACGAGGTGTATTTTGCAGATACACTTAAAAAGTGCAATTCTTTCAAAAAACTATACAAAAAACTTATGGGAAGTAAATAAGTATGAAAAATTTTATAATAATTTTAATAATTACCGTCACCAATTTATCAGCATTTGAAATTGGAGATAAAGTTGGATTAAAGATTGGAGCTGTATTTTGCATAAGTAAAACTAATACAGAGATAGTATCTTATGCAGCTTTAATGCAAAATATGTTTAATCAAAATTCTTCACCTATGCCAAAAAACATAGTTGATTTATTTTCTAATAAAAAATGCTTTGTGATAACAGATAGTGAATTTGAATTATCAAATACGAATGCATGGACAATAAAAGATAAGAAAAATTTTAATGTACCAGAAATAAAAGAATATTACACTTCTTATGATTGTTTGAAAATTGAGAATTCAGGGCTTGTTGCTTGGATAATTGCACATAAAAATGGTAGCAAATCTGATAGATTATTTATGAAAAAAAACAGAAAATGAGAATTTTTAAAATCATACTAAGTATTTTATTAATCACTACAAGTGTTTTTGCATTTGAGAAGTTTAATGTTGGAGATAATGTAGTATTCAAAGAAGGTGCTACATTTTGTTTATATAAAAAAGATTCAATAAAATCGTTTAATTTTAATGGTAATTATTCTGAAGAAGCTAAACAATTGTTTTATGAACAAAAGTGCTTTTTAGCAAATAAAACAAATTTAAAGACTCTAAACAATAGTTCATGGAAAGTTAAAAGTAAAGAAGTAGTTCCAGAATTATACATGAATACACTTCCTATATTCTTTTTAAACCTTGAATGTGATGGGGTTAATGTCTGGTTATATGTAATAGAGGCTTACGTGCCAAAATTTGCTAGACCTAAGATTAAAATTGTGAGGTAAAAAATGTATAAGAGTATAATGATAGTAGCATTGTTATTAATGCAATTAATGGCAAATGAAGTTCAAGAAAAACAACAATGTAAAGATTTTATTTATGCAGCGAGTTCAGCAGATATAATGCTGATGAAATCATTAGTAGTAAAAGAAAATTATAATGTTTTTGAAGAACAAGTAATAAAGCTTGCAAATATGCTTGTAGGTAAATTTGGTATGGATGAAAATAAAGTTTCAAAACAATTAAAATATCAAATGTTTGCAGGGATGCTTAATATTGACCAAATAGAAATAGAACCATACACAAAAATGAAAACTAGTAAAAATGAAACTATGTATTTAATGAGTGTGTATAATAATTCAGAAATGCCTTTTCCTTATCCTTTTATTTGTGGATTTGATGGTAAATCTGATAAGATAGCCGTTATAGGAATGCATCCCGATGAAAAAAATCTTCTATTATCAAAAAAAGAAAAAGAAAAAACAGTTTTAACCTTTGATTTGTCAACACCTAAAAAAACTGTTGATGTATTCTTTAATTTTAAATATCAAAATGTTGATAGTCTGCATTCAATATTTACAGTAAATGGATTTGAAAAATATTCCAATAATAAACTTAACAATTATAAAAGCTTGATGAGTTTTATGCCTAAGCAAACTCTTGATAAATTGAATGTGTTAGATTTGATTTCTACAGAATTAAAAAGTCAAGGTGGAATGAAAAATATTAAGTATTATAAAGATAAATTATTTGGAAATAATGCTAAATTTAATGTTGAAGTTACATACAACGCAGGTAATATAACAGCATATAATATAAGACTTAAAAAAGTTAATCAAAAGTGGTTAATTGCAGATGTATCTGAGAATTAATAAACTATTTTTATTTTTTTATATATTTACTAAAATATTAACAGCTGATGAAACTTTTCTAGTAATAGAAGATAATCATCATGACAATTTAGTATATGAAATATCTGTTGATAACAAAGATATACTAACTACTGGTAAAGACAATACAATTAAGTTATACGATAATAATCTAAATTTATTAAATAGTTATTACGCTTATACTTCAAATAAAAGAAATAAACTACAATCTATAGCATTAGATCTTAATAATAATAGATTTTTTAGTGCTAGTGATTTTTATACAAATAAAGATAATAACCTTTCTAAAATACTTGGTACAGACAAAAACTACTTTATTAATATTTTTGACTTAAAAACAAAAAAGATTATAAAAACATTTGGAAATCATCATGGTGAAATTAAATCATTAATACTAAATCAAGATAAAACTATTCTTGCATCAACAACATTAAATAAAATTTCATTTTGGGATATTAAATCAAAAGATATAAAACTAATAGATGAATTATTTGTAAGCGGTTCCCTAGGCAAAGTATTTATAGATAATGATACTTTTGTATTTACAACAAAAGACTCAACGATAGTTAAATATAATATTCAAACTAAAAAAACTATAGTGAGAAATATATTATCTAGTAGAATAATGTTTTTATCTAAAAATAGTAACAATTACATATTACCTGATATGACAAATGGAACTATATATATTCTTGATAATAATTTTGAACATGTAAGTAAAATTAAAACTGATGATATAATATTGAAATTAAGTTCAATAGATGATACAACTTATATAGGAACAGAATTTGGATATTTAATTAAAATTAAAAATGGAAGTATAGTCTCTAATGAACCATTAACAGATGGTCCTATAACTGCAATATCAAAATTGGATAACAAACATATTGTAATTAGTGGCGGAAAAGTTAATAAAATAATAATTTATAATATTGATACAGAAAAGATTTCAGTATCAAAAAAAAGAGATTTTTATGTTTACAACTTATTTGGTGTAAAAAATGATAAATTAGGACTAAGTACTGGAGGAATACCACAAGAACTTACAAGATTTTTGAGAAATAGGTTTAAAAATGATGAAAATGTTAAAATTGGTATCAAGAATACATATGAACAATATGGATTAAAAGAAAGAGAAAAGGTTTCTGATTTTTTTGACTTTCTATTTCAAATTGACAAATTCAAAATAAGTGATAAGCCTTATTTTGAATATGATGATACAAAGCTATTATCTGACCAAATTGAAACAAATGATTATAGATTAGAATTAACATATAATCATAATGATTTTACAGATAAAAAGGTGTATTTATTAAATAAAAAATCTCATAAAAAAGTAGCTTTAGATTTTCATAATAAAATATCAGATTTCTACATACCACATGTTTACGGATTTATAGATGAAAAGTTTATATATATAGCAGGAGTAACATATTGTGCAATTTATGATATAAAAGGTACTCTAGTTGGAATTCTTGAAGAAAATAAACAAGTAATTAAATCTATTGCTTATGATAATAAAAAACTATATGCTTTATCTAATGATAGTATTATTAAAGAATACGATTTATCTAAATTATTTAATATGTATGAAAATAATACAACTTCTAAGACTGTTATAGACAATAATTGGGACACTAAAAATTTATATCGAATATCCAATAGCTTTCAAATTATACCATCTTCAATCTCTTACTTCTTTCCAGAAGAAAATGAATATTTAATATGGACTGAAGATGGTTATTTTACATATTCTGATCAAAAATATCTTCAAAATCTAAAATGGCATCAAAACCAAGCAGTAGATAAAGAAGCTATCAGATATGATGGGTTCAATCTTGGAGATCATTTCTTCCGCCCAGACCTAGTAAAACTAAAACTACAAGGGAAAGAGAAAGAATACCAAAAAGCAATAGCAGGTATGACATATAAAGAAGCTCTTTCAAATCCACCACCACAAATAGCAATAGCATCATATAAAACTAATAGTTCAAATAAAGAAAACAATATATCTAAAGATACATTTGAATATGAAACTATAAAAACAGATGATGATAAACTAACTCTTAACTTTAATATTAAAGAAAAAGATAATGGTGGTATAGGATTAATTAGAATTTACCAAGAGGGTAAACTAATAAAAACTATAGGTAAAGGTACGATAAACAAACAATCTGCAAATTTGGATACTGTAATAGCTCAAAATGAGATAGATAGTAAAATGAAATTAGCTCAAAAAGATGTAGATAAAACATATGCACTAGGTGTAAGTGATATAAACCTTACTACTTCTCAAACTATTAAATCTCACAAGCTATCAACTATTTCAAATGATGAGGGAATATATAGTATTGATGTTGAATTAAAATCAGGAAACAATGAGATAAGTATAGAAGCATTTAACAAAACAAACACAGTTACAAGCTTTAGAGAAAATATAAATATCAAAGCAGATATTCCAAAGAGAAAACCAAAACTCTATGCAGTTGTAGTTGGTATAAATGATTTTAGCAATAATTCAAGTGCTAATAACCTAAGATATTCTGTTAATGACTCAAAAGCTATTAAAGGTGTTTTACTAAAATCAAAAGAAAAACTCTATGAAGAAGTAGATATAACATATCTTTCAAATAATGATGTTTCAAATAAAACTATATTAAAAGCATTTGAAGATATAAAATCGAAAGCTAAACTTGAAGACACAGTTGTATTTTATATATCAACCCATGGTCTAACGGTTAATGGTAACTTCTACTTACTTACAAATAGTAGAGATCCAAGAAACTGGATAGAGTTTAACGATATATTTAAATACAATAGCTCTATAAAAGCACTCAATCAAGTTTTTATAGTAGATGCATGTCAATCAGGTGGAGCAAATGATATAGCTTCAAGTGTATATGACTCAAGAGCTTCAGTATTAGCAAAACAATCAGGTATTCACTTATTATCTGCTACTACAAAAGGAACATACGCATTTGAAAGTGATGACCCAAATATAAAACATGGTGTATTTACAAATAGTATATTAAATACATTTAATGATAAAAACAGTGATACAAATAAAGATGGAGTAGTATCTATATTAGAAGTATCAAAACAACTTAAATATTCACAAACTCATAGTAAACAAACACCAGTTATTAGAAATATTGGTAGTGATGTTGAATTGGTTGGGGTTGAGTGATGGAAGAGTTGAAGCAAGGTACAAAGATAGATAATAATAGCTACGAAGTAATAAGAACTTTAGAATATACTAAAGAATACATTGCATATCTTTGTCAAAATAAACTACAAAAAAAATTTGTTTTAAGACATTTTTTTGGATTTAAAAAACAAGAACTTATTCAAAAGTATAAATCTGAAATAGAATCTAATAAAATCATAGATATTTTTGAAGAAAACAAGTCATCTTATGTAGTATATGAATATGTTGATATTTCTAATGAAGCAACTGTAAAAGTATCAGATCCAGAACACAAGCAAAAAAAGGAAGAGATAAAACATCATACTAACAATAAATTGTTTTATATTTTACCTCTTATTTTTATAATTATAGGAGTTTTCTATTTTATATCAAACTCTGAAAAAAATGAGATAGAGGAGCTTTATAAAGAAGCTCAATATACAAATACTATTAATGGATATGTTATATTTAAAGATACAGTGTTAAATAATTATCAGCGAGATATAGCTAAAGAGTATTTAAATAAAGCAGATAACATTATCCAAGAATTAGCAGTGCAAGAAGTTGAAAAAGTATATGATGATTTAACATATAGTTTGGAAGACTGTACAAAGTTTAAAAAGTATATAGATAATCACAAGTATTTAGATAGCCATAAAAAAGAGTACTATACCAAAGGATATCAAGAGGTTTACTATGAAAGTATATTTGAGTTTTATAATAAGAATAAATATAGCAATAATATATCTACTTTATATGAAGTTCAAAGAAAAATGAATGGTTTCAAACAATGTTTACCATCGTATTTAAGTCAATTATCATCTTATGGTTCTGATATTAATAAAAAAATAGGAAGATTAGAATATAGAAATTATAAGATTAAAATAAATTATATAGAAATTGAAAATCCAAGTAAATGGGACAGAGTTTCTTCCAGTGGTAAAGGTAAGTATCCAGATTTAATAGTAAAAATAAAAGTTGATAATAGTACATACTATAGCGATGGTACTTGGAAAGATGTGTCAAGTGGGTATTTTGATATTGTAAGCAAAACCTTTAGAGCTAAAAGTGATACAAAAGTATCTATAGAGATTTATGATAATGATAGTGGTTCACAAGCTGTAACAGCTATCTTAACACAGATATTATTTGACAAGTCTTTAGATACAGGTGGAATACAAACTGTTGGTAAGTGGAGTGGTACTGTTGGTGACTTGATAGATGACAATAATGGTAAGCTAAGTTTTGATGGTATATCATCACTAAAATTTAAAATATATTAAAAGGTAAGATATGAAAAAACAACTGCACATTGTATTCGAAGAGAATTTAATAATGAATAGTTTACATAAAATATTAATAGGATTATTTACAGTAGCAGTGCTTTCAACAAATCTTTTAGCAAAAGAAAAAAGTGCTGAAGAATTGTGTAATATAGAAGTAAAAAAAGAGCTAATCAACAAGCTAAAGGTTCAAGAGTATTGTAGTGAAGCTGGTAAGCATTATGAAGAAAAAGAAGAGTTTGGCAGTGCTTCTTGGTATTATTTACTAGGTGGAAAGTTAAATTATAATATAAAAAGTTTGAAGAAAAAAATAAAAGAAAATGATACTGTAATATATGCAAATATAGCTCATTCACTTATTCTAAAAAACAATATAAAAGAAGCAAAAGAATTATATAGAAAATTTCTTAATAATGCAGAAATTTATTGGGCAGATGAAGCCACACAAGATGACTATAAACTGCTATATAAACTTTATCCAAATCAAAAAAAGAATTTGGATATAGGCTTGAATTTTTGGAATAAAATCTACAAACCACTGAATGTAGAAATATTTAATAAATTATTTGATATGAAAATGATTATTCCATCTAAAGGATATTTTTCAATTAAAATAAGAAATTATAATCCTTTAAAAATAAAAAGAATGCATTTATTTTTGAATCCACCCATGGATATACCAAATGATAATGATAATGGTTTTGAAATAGCTAAAAAAATATTTAATACAGGTTCATTTTTATTAACAAAAGAAGGTTTTAGAGCACCTGCAAGAAAAAATTACTATTATACAAACATTATGCCAGGTGAAGAATTCTCAGTTTCTTATAAAAAATTTATTCATACTAAAACAAAAGAAAAATTTAGTAAAAATAGATATCAACTTGATACTATATACATTGGATTAGAAATTGAATACAAGGGTGACACATATGAAAGATTTGAAATTTATAAATTTTAATAAAAAGGAATATAAATGAAATTATTAATTATTTTTATACTAATGTTTGCAAGTGCAACGCATCTAATTGCATATGATAATAAGATACCTTCTAAATCTAAAAGATTTGCGGAATTAATGTATAAATCATCTTTAGATGAGGAGGCACAAGAGTTTATTATATATAATCTTGATTCATATAGTGATGCAGCTAAAAAAGAGTGGTATAAGGTTCTATTAAAAGATGTTAGAGAAAATACTGATAATAAAAGAAGATATCAAAATTGGTAATAATAAAAGGTTATAAAATATGAGTTGTCCAAACAATATAAATTATAAAGAATCAAAAGGTTTTTTAAAAAAAAGTACAAAACTAAATAATGATAAATATGAAGTATGTGGTGTACTTGGTCAAGGTGGTTTTGGTATCACTTATTTATGTGTAAATGATATAGGTAAAAAGTTTGCTATAAAAGAATACTATCCATCTCAAATAGTAAATAGAGATACAAATAACTCTTCAATTTATCTAAACTCTTCATCTTATGCAAATGATTATGACTATGGTAAAGAGAAGTTTTTACAAGAAGCCAAAACTTTATCAAAATTTGATCATCAAAATATTATCAATGTTATAGATTACTTTGAAGAAAATGACACTATATATATGGTGATGGAGTATTTAGACGGACAAACATTGACAAACTTTGTAGAGTCAAACGGTAAACTATCAGAACAACAAGCAAAAGACCTACTTATACCAATATTGGATGCACTAAAAGAACTTCATAATCAAAATATACTTCATAGGGATATAAAACCAGATAATGTGTATATATCAAATAGTGGAAGACCTATATTAATCGATTTTGGTTCAGCAAAGTTGGTATCAATGGAGCATTCAGAATCATTCTCAACTATAGTTTCACATGGATATGCACCACCTGAACAGTACAGACAAAAAGCAAAATTTGGTTCATATACAGATATATATGCTGTTGGAGCTACTTTATACTATGCACTAACAGGTGTAAAACCACCATCGGCAATAGATAGAGAAACACAACATGATAGAGTTGAACTTGAATCTATAAGTAAATATAATACTCAAATATCTGATGAACTTTCAAATATCATTTATAAAATGATGGATATAAATTATCAAAACAGATTTGATGACATAAACAGTATTGTTTCAAACCTAACTCAAAAAACAACTGCAAATGAACAAATGGTAAAAAATACTATAGCATACAGTGACAAAGAGTTTGAAAATATTTGGTACGCTAGTAAAGAAAAAATAAATTCATCGTTTAAATTTTTAGTATTTAGCGATAGAGGAAAATTAAATAAATCAAATAAAACATTATCTTTTAAAGGCAAAACTTTTGATTTTGACAATATGAATATTATTGAACTTTCAAGACAAAAAGAAATACTACCATGGGGAATGTTTGGCTTTTTGTTTTTTATTATATTTTTAGTTCTAATGTCATCACTTGAATCTGTAGTTCTTTCTTTAATTATTTCATTGTTTGTTATGGTAGTAAATACTTTACCCTATATACTTATTCGACCAAATTGGATAAAAGTCAAGTTTAAAAATGAAATAGGAAAAGAAGATGAAGCATATTTTGCTGATGGAACAAAATTTGGTTGGGGTGGTGTATTAGGTGGCACGAATAAACTTTTTGATGAACTTTCAAAATAGCTATGGATGGGAGATGATTTACAGTTTTATGAAAAAGTTTTTATATATTATTTCAATAATATTATTTAGCAATAATAGTTTATTTGCTAATGATTTTAATATATCTGCACCATTTGTAGAGGTGGGAAGTTATATTAGAGATTTAGAAGTTAGTAGTAATGGAAAGTATTTAGTTACTTCTAGCACAGGAACTCTTAAACTATATGATTTTGAAACTGGTAAACTTATTAGGACAATACAACCTGGTTTTAATCAGAGAGAGGTCAAATTTAGTAATGATAATAAATATTTAATAACTACTGTATCACGTGGTATCATGGGAATAAAAGAGACTAAGGAAACTGTTAAGTTTTGGGATCTAAAGACAGGTGAATTTCTAAAAAGCTATATGACAGACTTAAAATACGATATAAGTGAATTATTAATTAGTACAAATGGTAAATATATAATTATTGGTAATGGCTATAACTTAAAATGTTTAAACTATAAAACTGGAGAAGTTCTTTGGAGTATTAAAAAAAGAAATGTAAGTATTGGTCAACAAGCCATATCATTTTCAAATAATGAAAAATATATAGTTGTTTCAAGTGATTTTAGTGGTGATAAAAAATTAGATTATTCTACTAGCTCTTTGATTTTTATTGAAACATCAACGGGTAAAATCAAAAAGAATATACAGATTAAAATGGGTAATATAAAAAATATTTATCTTGGAAAAAATAATCGATATGTATTATTAGTTGAAAATTCTACTGTTAAACTATGGGATATACATGAGAATAGAGAAGTATGGAGTATGAAAGGTGGATATTATTACCGTACTACCACTAGTAAAAATAATGATTATATTTTAATTCGTGATGAAAAAACAAATTATAAATTAATTGATTTCTATTCAGGAAAAGAACTCAAAGAATATAAAAATACAAATAAAGTTTATGCTATCCCAGCTCCAAATGAAAAGCAAATGTTTTTTTATAAGAAAAATGTCAAGTTAATAGATTTATTATATGGTAAAACATTAAAAACTTTCGCAGAAAATAATATTATTGGTGGTTATTTTGAGATCTCTAGTTTTAATGATAAAAAATCAATATTATTTAATTCTTCAACTTCACCAATGTTTGTTTGGGATACACAAAGCGGTAGACTAATTAATAAGTTTTACACAAAAAAGCATCATTCAGTGTATTCATCTTCAATTACACCAGATGGGAATTATGCAATAATTGGAGGTTTTAAAAAATTAGAAATTATAGATTTAAATAAAATAACTAATTTGTGGAGTGACTTTAATTTAACTATTAATGATATTGCTATAACGAAAGATAATCAATATTTAATAACAGCTGGCGACAAAAAATTAATAAAAAGAGATTTTATAACAGGTAAAATAATTTGGAGTAAAGTATATCATAAAACTAGCAAATCCAAGATTAGTATATTGAATGAGAAATATGTGATATTAGGTACTTTAAGTGGTTTCACAATATTTAATTTAAAAACTGGTGAAAGAATAAAAAGATTTGGAAAATTTAATAGTGTATATGATATGACCGTATCTGAGCAAAATAATTCTATATTGTTTTCCGGAGGGTTAAGTGGAATATTAAATCAGTGGGATTTAAATAATAGTGTACTTATTAAAGAATTCGGGAGTCATAAAAGTCATATATATTCAATTGACATTTCATCTTGTGGAGAATACATTATTTCTGCTGGTAAAGATAATGTCGTTAAAATTTGGAATGTTAAAACTGGAAAAGAGATTAATAGTTTTGACATTAATACTGAAATAATATCATCAATTATGTTCTCTTATAATAATAAATATTTCATAACTACTGGTACCGATGGTGTTCTAAATTATTGGGATACAAAATCAGGAAATTTAATTTTAAGTTCATATGGACTAATAGGTAATGAATGGTTATCCATTACACCTGAAGGATACTTTACAGGTAGTAAAAACGGTTCAAAATATTTAAATATTTTAACATCTCCAATGGAAGTCTCAGGTATTGATATTTTATACGACCACTTCTTCCGCCCAGACCTAGTAAAACTAAAACTACAAGGGAAAGAGAAAGAATACCAAAAAGCAATAGCAGGTATGACATATAAAGAAGCTCTTTCAAATCCACCACCACAAATAGCAATAGCATCATATAAAACTAATAGTTCAAATAAAGAAAACAATATATCTAAAGATACATTTGAATATGAAACTATAAAAACAGATGATGATAAACTAACTCTTAACTTTAATATTAAAGAAAAAGATAATGGTGGTATAGGATTAATTAGAATTTACCAAGAGGGTAAACTAATAAAAACTATAGGTAAAGGTACGATAAACAAACAATCTGCAAATTTGGATACTGTAATAGCTCAAAATGAGATAGATAGTAAAATGAAATTAGCTCAAAAAGATGTAGATAAAACATATGCACTAGGTGTAAGTGATATAAACCTTACTACTTCTCAAACTATTAAATCTCACAAGCTATCAACTATTTCAAATGATGAGGGAATATATAGTATTGATGTTGAATTAAAATCAGGAAACAATGAGATAAGTATAGAAGCATTTAACAAAACAAACACAGTTACAAGCTTTAGAGAAAATATAAATATCAAAGCAGATATTCCAAAGAGAAAACCAAAACTCTATGCAGTTGTAGTTGGTATAAATGATTTTAGCAATAATTCAAGTGCTAATAACCTAAGATATTCTGTTAATGACTCAAAAGCTATTAAAGGTGTTTTACTAAAATCAAAAGAAAAACTCTATGAAGAAGTAGATATAACATATCTTTCAAATAATGATGTTTCAAATAAAACTATATTAAAAGCATTTGAAGATATAAAATCGAAAGCTAAACTTGAAGACACAGTTGTATTTTATATATCAACCCATGGTCTAACGGTTAATGGTAACTTCTACTTACTTACAAATAGTAGAGATCCAAGAAACTGGATAGAGTTTAACGATATATTTAAATACAATAGCTCTATAAAAGCACTCAATCAAGTTTTTATAGTAGATGCATGTCAATC
The DNA here is from genome assembly GCA_034660095.1 of Campylobacterota bacterium. GTDB lineage: Bacteria > Campylobacterota > Campylobacteria > Campylobacterales > Arcobacteraceae > JAIOSF01. Next base: position 12,173 of record JAYEIM010000466.1, read on the forward strand.
AGGTGGAGCAAATGATATAGCTTCAAGTGTATATGACTCAAGAGCTTCAGTATTAGCAAAACAATCAGGTATTCACTTATTATCTGCTACTACAAAAGGAACATACGCATTTGAAAGTGATGACCCAAATATAAAACATGGTGTATTTACAAATAGTATATTAAATACATTTAATGATAAAAACAGTGATACAAATAAAGATGGAGTAGTATCTATATTAGAAGTATCAAAACAACTTAAATATTCACAAACTCATAGTAAACAAACACCAGTTATTAGAAATATTGGTAGTGATGTTGAATTGGTTGGGGTTGAGTGATGGAAGAATTAAGTCAAGGTACAAAGATAGATAATAATAGTTATAGTTATGAAGTAAGAAAAGTATATAATAAATTGGATGAAATATATTTTGCTGATAGTTCAAAGTTTAACTATAGTGATACAAATAAGATTTCTAATGAGCTTAAAAGGTAAAAATATGAGATTAAATCAAAAACAAATAGATGCTATAAAAACAAATTTTAATAATTTTTTTATTGAAGGTACAATATATCTTTTTGGAAGTCGTATAGATGATGATAAGAAAGGTGGCGATATCGATCTTTATATTTCAACTAAAAATAGAGAAAACTTAGCTTATAAAAAGATACAATTTTTAGCAAATCTAAAAAGAGAGATAGGTGAACAAAAAATTGATGTTGTACTTGACTATGGGCAAGATAGACTTATAGATAAAAAAGCAAAAGAGGAAGGGATATCGTTATGAATGAAGAATTAAAAGAGATATTTAAAGTATGTGATACTATGTTTGAAAATACAACTATAGATTTTAAAGAGTTACTATCAAAACAGATAGATGTAGATTTTTTTGAAGACTATACCAATACAAGACTAGTAAATAGTTTTTTATTTAATTTCTCAAAACTACAAGATAAAATAGGAGCTAAACTCTTTAGAAAAGTACTATACGAACTAAAAGAGATAGATGATATAAATATGCCTATGATAGATATACTAAATAGATTAGAAAAATTAAGTATCATAGAAGATATTAGGAAATGGGATGAATTAAGAGAGATAAGAAACTCTATAGCACATGAATATCCATTTGAAATAAATGAAAGAGTTGAAAATATTAAGTTAGCTATGGTTGGATTTGAGATGCTTGAGGGTATGTATAATAAGTTGAAAGTGAGTTCAATATGAATAGTTTAATCAAAGTTTTTATATCTTTCTTAAGTCTTATTCTTTTATCTGTAAATCTTTTTGCAAAAGAAAACAGTGCTAAAGAGTTATGTGAATCTGAATTTAAAAAAGAAGTTATTGATAAAAATAAACTTCAGGAATATTGCAATAAAGCAGGATGGCAATTTATGAAAAAAAAAGAGATTACATTTGCAATAATTGCATTTATAAGAGTAAACAATTTAAGTGCAATAGATAAAGCCTTGAAAATCATAGAAAAAGATAAATTAATAATGCCATTTCCAATATTGATTGCATCTTCATATTCATTGTTAGGTAAAGATGAAAAAGCAAAATTATTTTATCAACAAGCTTTTGTATTAAATAAAAGAAAAACTTGTAAAGAGTTGAAAAGAGTATACGATAAAATATTACCTTTATATAGTAATCTTAAATTAATTAATCCTTCAAATATTTGTGAACAAGAAATAAAAAAAATTAAATTAAGTAAATCAGAGGTAAATTTAAGTAAATCAGAAATAAAGAAACTTAAAATGGAACAGTTTATGGCATTAATGAAAATGGCAAATAAAGAAATGCACAAAATAGAAAAAACCGAAGATTACAAAAATATTTTTAAAAATGATCCTAAGCGTTTTCTAAAAGATTATAATGTTTATATTGTAAAGGGAGAATATTCAAAAGCAAGAAAATCACTATTAAAATCTATTGAATTTACTAAAAAAAAATTTGGAAAACATCACCACAGCGTAGCAGATAGTTATGATACTATGGGTGAACATTATATGAAATTCTATAACTATAAAGAAGCAATCTATTTTTTTAAAAAAGGATTACATCTTAGAGAAAACTATTATAAAGATAATAAACAAGCTATATCAAAAAGTTACTATAATATAGCTACTGCAAACCATAAACTTAATAATTTTAATGACTCTATTATACAGCTTAACAAAGCATTAAAACTTATAGAAAAACTCCATGATACTGATATTAGAAGTGTAGGTTATGGAAAACTATTTTATATTGATATGCTAGATATTTATAATTTACTTGTCATAAACTATACAAGTATTGATAACAAAAAAGCATTATTTTATAATAAAAAATTATCAGTACTAGTAAATGATGGTCAAGAATTTATTAAATACAATAGAAAAGAAAAAAAACATCTTATTCAAAGAATGCAAGCAAGTTGGAGATTCAATCGCTTAGAAGAGAGTGTAAATAATAATTTCGGATTATTATATCAACACCAAAAAAACTATCGCAAGTCATTATATTATTTTAAAAAACTAGAAAAACGAATTAATACAATAGGTAAAATACGAAAATATTCAAGTGATATTCAAGTTCTTAACAGTAATATTGGTCAAATTTATGATTTAATAAGAGATTATAAAAAAGCCTACAAATACATAAAAAAAGCCTTCAATATTTACAAGACAAACCAAGTAAAAGATTTCAGTATCCTAGATAATTCTCAAAAACTATTGTATGTAAAAACTAATAAGGATATATTTGAACTCTTGCTATATTCCTCAATCAAATACAAAGAGACTTTACTTAAAGATAATAATATCATTAAAGTAAAAGATATTAATCAAGTGACTTTTAATGATTGGTTAAATTATAAAGGCAGTATATTTGATAATGAAAATACCATAGCAATGATGTATGATAAAATTAATGATAAAGAATTGAGAAAAAAGATAAAACAACTTTACTCTCAAAAAAGAAATTTATCTATATTAAGACAAACTATACCTAAGCAAGGTGAAGAAAAAATACTTAAACAAAGAGTACAAAACTTAGAAAAAAACATATCAGATAGTGAAATATATCTAAGTTCAAAAGTTGAAGAGTATAAAGAGGAATTAGAACTACGAGATATTAACTATAAAGATATATCAAGTTATTTAAAAGATGATGAATTCTATATAGACTATGCAAAAGCAGGTGATAACTACTATATATTTACAATAGACAATAAAGACAATATCACTTATAAACAACTTGATGAAAACGACACAAAAAAGATAGATGAAACTATAAAATCATTTAGATTAAAAGTCAAAGACATATCAAGTAAAAAATCTATAATAGCTAAAGATATAAATAAACTAACAAAAGATTCTCAAAATAATCTATCTGTACTTTATAAACTACTACTAAACAAATATTTGTCTAAAGAGTTAAAAGATAAAAATTCACTTATCATATCTCCTGATGGATTACTAAATCTATTACCATTTGAAGCATTATATAATGATAGTAATAAAAAATATTTAATCGAACAAAAAAATATAAGATATATTCCATCTGGTAAAGAGTTTGTACGATTAATAAGAAAAAATTCTAAAGATACTATTGAAAAGAAAAATATAGCAGTATTTAGTAATCCTGATTTTGGAATAGAATTAAAATCTGAAACCGATAATGATAGATTAGAATCTCAAAATATAAATAGAAGTGCTGTTGTAAAATCACTTTTTAAGATGCGATTTTCTCCACTGCCTGGAAGTCAAAAAGAAGCAGATTATATCTCTAATATTTTTAAAAATACTGATAGTTATAATAAGAAAAATGCTACTGAAAAAAATCTACTACAATTACAATCTCCAAAGATACTTCATCTCTCAACTCATGGATTTTTCCTAAAAGATAAAGATATTAAAAATCCACTTTTAAAATCTGGTCTAGCACTAGCAGGTGCAAATAAAGTAGCTAAGCGAAGAGATGGTGAGGGGATAGTGACAGGATTGAAACTATCTGGACTAGATCTTAAAGATACAGAATTAGTGGTACTTAGTGCTTGTGAGACAGGTGTAGGAGATATAAATGAAGCAGGTGGTGTTGTAGGACTAAATAAAGCATTTATAAAAGCAGGTGCTAAAAATGTAGTGATGACACTGTGGTCTGTAGCGGATAAACAGAGTGCTGATTTGATAAATGATTTTTATCATAATATAAAAAATAAAAAAGATTATACAACTGCACTTCAAGATGCAAAACTAAAGATGATAAAAGATGGACTTCATCCTTACTTTTGGAGTGGATTTGTAATCAATGGAATATAAGGGGAAAATAATTTGAACTTTTCTAGTTTAATAAAAAAACATTGTAAAGAAGCATTGCTAAAGTCAAGTATAGCTGTAGTATTTTATCTGTTTTTATTTGTATTTTCAAATATAGAAATAGTAAGAGACCAAGCAGAAGATGTAGCATTTGATTTTGTTAATTATACATATTTAGATACAAAAGAGGAGTATATAAAAGATATACCGAATATTCAGCTTTTTAAAGTTGATGAGATGTATTTAAAAATAAATAATCTTATGGATAAAGATGGGGAAACTACCTTTGGATATTCAACACCAAGAGATAAATTAGCACAGATGATTGATACACTTGATAAAATCGAAAAAGATAAACAACCAAAAATATTGTTTCTTGACTATGATTTTAGCTTTACAAGCACACCTTATGGTAAGGTTAATAATCTATCAAAAGAGGATCAAATATTAATTGATACTCTCAAACAAAAAAGAGAATATACTATTATATTACCAAAATCTTCACAATATAATTTTATAGAACACTCAAAAGATACAAAAATACAAGAGCTTATCAATGCTGAAAAAATAATTTTTGTTTCGGTTAGATTTTCTAAAAATAAAGATAAATACTATAGAAGATATTATTCATCTGAAACTTATGATTGTAAAATATATCCAAATTTATCATTAGTCTTATCGGCTTTGATACATAATCAAAGTTTAGAAAAGTTGAAAAAGATTGAACAAAATAAATCTGATAAAGATAAAAAAGATATTGTTAGAAATAGAATAATAATCAAGCAATATAAAGCAAAAGATACATCAACACCAATAAAAATAAATGATAATATATATCAAAACAGTATAGATACAAGCTACTGGGGCAATATGCTAAAATCTAAATCAGCATTATATTTAGAAGATAAAAACACAACATCTAGACTAAAAGATAGTATAGTGTTTATAGGTGCAACATATCAAAATAGTGGGGATTTTTTTAATATAAATGGATCATTGGCTATGGCTAAACTTAGTGGTATAGAGATGCACATTAATACTCTTATGAGTATTTTGTATTATGATAAATATATCGAACCTATAAATATAATTTTAGGATTAATTTTAATATTTTCATTATTTTTTATAGTAGAGATAATACTTGAAGTAATATTTGAGAAATACAATATCACTTCAAAAGAGTTAGGATTTGTAATATTATTGATAGTGATGTCGATAATTATGTATAGTTTATCTATATATTTGATACAATATCATCAAATATGGTTTAACTGGTTTGCACCTGTATTGTTATTTCAGGTTTATGAGGTTATAGAGTTTATTAGGCGATACATTGTTAAAAAAATGGCAAAAAAGAAGAGGATAAAAGTATGAGAAAAATTATATTGGTGGCATTATTTTTAGTTATAAATTTACAAGCTACAAAATTTGTGATTAGTAAAGATGATGTTGTATTATCCGTAAATGGTACATCAAAAAAATATAAAGTAGGAAGCTATAACGAACCTAATGTATTGCAAGTTTGTTTCGATAGTGGTAATGGTGAAGTAAAGATAAATAGTGTTATTCTTAGTTCTACTAATATATTTACAAAATGTATGCAGATACCTCAAAAACAAAAAGTAATGGCAACAATTACAGATAAGCTACATAAATTATTTATAGACGGAGGAGATGAGAGTAAAGCTGGTGTTACAAAAAGTGTAACAGTAACTAGCAAATCTAATATTGAAGAGATAAACATACCGAAAGAGGAAAAGTTGTTTTCAATTTTTGCCGATATAGGTCCTACTCCCATAATCTTAACAATATTTGACAATAATAATAAAGTAGTTAGCAAAATGAAAAATGATACAGATGGAAAATCTATTTTTATAATACAAAGAGATAAGTTAAAAACTGGATATAGGATAAAAATTACAGATTATTGGGATGATATTAGACTAGATGTAAAAATTACACTTGATGATACGGGTTCTGGTCATACCAAATAACATATATGTCATACAAAAATATAGGTAGAGAATATCTAAAAGCAAAAAGCCAAGGGATAGATACAGGAGCTGAAGTTAGCCATTTTTTAGGCTTTCCTATAAAAGTAAAAACTCCTGAAGCTAGAATGATTGAAAATCAAACTAAGATGATTGATAATTTTAGTTCATTTTCTAATAATATCACAAATCTAAATCACAATATAAAAAATATGGAAAATATTTCAGCTCAAATTACAAGCTCTATAAAGCAAGAGGGTATTTTAAATAGACAACAAATACAATTTGCAACAGATATTATAAATGAAACACTTCTAGAAAATAGACTTTTAAATCAAGAAGCAATACAAAATGCAACTTTTGAGATAGTATCACAAATGGAGATACAGGCTAATCTTACAAGAGAAAAACTACAAGAAGTTCAAGATAGTATAGAAAAATCTTTAAACTCTATAAATAATCAACTACAACAACAAAATACTCAATTATCTGATATAAACTATAAGTTAAGTAACTCATTGGAAATAGAAGCTATACAAAGGCTCAATGAAGCAAAAAATTATTTAAATATCAATCTTATTTCAGAAGCCAAAAAAACTCTAAAAAAAGCTACTAAAAAATATCCATACTTTGAATCTCTATTTATCTTAGCAAATATATATTTGCAAGAGGACAAAAAAGATAAAGCTTATGAGAACTTTTTAAAAGCTTTGGCTCAAGCAAAAAATAATAAAGACAAATCTTTAGCAAACTTATCACTTGCAAGAATATCTTGCGATAAAAAAGAATATGATAATGCCCATAGATACTATAGTTCAGCATATGACAACAATAAATCTCAAATATTTGCAGTAATGGAGCAGTCAATATTAATATATGAAACAGATGATTCTATAAACAAATTTAATCGAATTAAAAAAGGATTGGATAGTTTACCTACAAATATAAATTATGCTTGTTGGATAGGTTTTGCTCTTTTGTTATCTCAAAAGTATCATTTAGACTCTATATCTGCATTGATTCAAGGGATAAACCTTGATATGAAACATAAGGTTAAATATAACTTATCAGAGTTTGTTGATTTATGTAATAAGCTTTATCCTCAGTTTACATCAACACTATTTGGAATGCTTTTATCAAATAAAGATAATAATGATGTACAAAAAATAAAATGGTTAATTTAAAAGGAGTGAAGTTATGGGTATATTTGATGATGATATGATACCAAAAGATTTGGATGAAGATAAGATAACTAATATTGAGTTTGTAAGTGTAAATACAACTAAAAGTATTTCTACATGGGGTGCAGATGTATCACTAAAAATATCTAGTTCTACAGGTGTGATACCTACTAGTATATCCATAGGAATATTTTTAGACAGTAAAAAAATAGCTGAAGCTAATCCAGATGAATATGGGCATATACATATAAAAGTAGCAGATATTCAAATACCTAAAATAAAAGAAAATGTAATTTTAACAGCAAGAGTTGTTAATCATAATTTAGAAGCTAAATCAAGACCTTTTTCACTAGCTATAGTTGATAGTAAAACTCAGTCAAACTTAATTAAAACAGTTGAAGATATATTGGACTGGATAGAAGAAAAAATATCTTTAAAGCATAAGTACAATAAAGTTTTAGCATTCACAATAATCTGGCTTGTAATACTTTTTGATTTGTTTGTTATAGCTAAAGTTGGAAGATTGATAATTAAGTTAATGAAAATTTTTAATCCTAAAATTGTAT
>JAYEIM010000467.1:0-16971 GCA_034660095.1 Campylobacterota bacterium
TAAAATTTTATCAAGTCTTGCTTTCTCAACATTTAAAATCTTACCTTTTAGTGGTAAAATTGCTTGATAAACTCTATCTCTACCTTGCTTAGCAGAACCACCAGCAGAATCCCCTTCGACAAGATATAATTCAGCAATTTCTGGATCTTTTGTTTGACAATTTGCTAATTTTCCTGGTAATGTTCCAACAGACATACTATCTGTTTTTCTAGTAAGTTCTCTAGCTTTTTTAGCTGCTTCTCTACCTCTAGCTGCCATTAAAGATTTTTCCATTACATGTTTTGCTTGTACTGGATTTTCTTCAAGATATTTACTTAACATCTCATATGTAAGCTTTTGACAAATTGGTTTTACATATGAAGAACCAAGTTTTCCTTTTGTTTGACCCTCAAATTGAGGTTCTGGAACTCTTACTGATACGACAGCTACTAAACCTTCTCTTGTATCATTTCCATCAAGTTTTGCATCTTTATCTTTTGCATTTGCATTTGCTTTTAGATAATTTCTTATTGCTCTTGTAAGACCATCTCTAAAACCTGCTTCATGGGTACCACCATCAGCTGTATGGATATTGTTTACAAATGATTTTGTATTTCCTGTATAAGTATCATTATAAATTAATGCAATATCAACCTCCACACCATCAGCTTTTGCACTAAATGATATAGCATCTGTAATTGCTCTTGATTTATTTGTATCTTCTACAAATTGTTTTATACCACCTTCAAAATGATATACCTCTTTTATATCTGCTCTTTTATCTTCTAAAACTATAGTAATAGCAGGGTTAAGATATGCAACCTCTCTAAATCTTTTAGATAAAATTTCAAAAGAATATTCTGTAACTTCAAATATTGTATCATCTGGTAAAAACTCTATTGTTGTACCAGTTTTTTTTGTAGATCCTATAACTTCAAGTTGTTTATCATATTTACCTTGATTAAATTCTTGATAATGAATATCTCCACCTCTATTAATAGTCATCTTAAGATTTGAAGATAAAGCATTTACAACTGATACACCAACTCCATGTAATCCACCTGATACTTGATATGTATCTTTATCAAATTTACCACCAGCATGTAAAACTGTAAGTGCTACAGTTGCTGCACTTATTTTTTCACCTGGATGTATATCTGTTGGAATTCCTCTAGCATTATCAGATACTATTATAGAGTTATTTTCAGTAATAGTTACATTTATAGTATCACAAAACCCAGCCATTGCTTCATCAATAGAGTTATCAACAACTTCATATACCATATGATGTAAACCGTTTAAGTTTGTATCACCAATATACATACCTGGTCTTTTTCTTACAGCTTCTAGTCCTTTAAGAACCTTAATATTGCTTGCACCATATTCATCTTTTTTTATTTCTGTACTCATATAATATATCTCCTACTTATCTAATACTATTGGCATTATTATTGTTATAAAATTTTTATCTTCTAAATAAAATGGAAGATTTGACTCATTAAATCCAATTGTAATATTTTCACTATCTGTACTACTTAAAAAATCTAATATATATTTACTATTTACGGCTATATAAAAACTTTCATCTATATTTATATTTACATCTATTTGTGTTTTTGATTCACTATCATCATCTAAAGATTCAAATATGATACTTTCTGGATTGAAAGTGACTTTTATTTTTGATTCTATAGATGTAACTAATTTAATAGATTCTATTAACATAGCTTTAGAGAGTAAAAAATTATATTTTAAGTTATTAGGGATAATTCTTTCATAATCTGGAAATTTACCATTTATTAGTTTTGTAAAAAATGTATAGTTGTTATTTGACACCACTAAATTTGTATCATCATAATTTATAGTTGCTTCATCCAAAAATAGTTTTTGTATCTCTATAATTGCTTTTTTAGGGATAATTATTTGAGATTCTTCATTTGATATGTTTTCTAAATTTGACACAGCTAGTCTTCGAGTATCTGTTGCAACAAAATTAATTTTTTGTGATTTTATATCTATTAAAGCACCATTTAATTCAAATTTTGGATTATTATTATCAATTGAAGGTGTTATTTTTTTAATACTATTTATTAAACTTATTGTATTTATATCTAAAGATTTTAAATTGTCTAATTCTACAAATGCTGGATATTCATTTGCATCATACATAGGTAATTTAAAATTAGATCTTTTTTGTTTAATATTTAAATTATTATCAATAACCTCAAATATAATATCATCATCTTTTAATCTTCTAATTATATTTAAAAAATTACTACCATTTACGGTAGCTTTTCCATCTATAATATCTTTTATATCAGATACAACAGCTTTACATCCCATCTCATAATCTGTTGATTTAATAATAAGATTTGCATTTAATACTTCTAAATATATATGTGAAGTGATTGCACTTGAATCTTTTTTATTTAAAAATGGTTGCATTGAAGATATTATATTTTCAATTAAATTTTTTGATATAGTAAATTTCATTTTTTCCCTTTATTTATTATATTAATAAGTAGTATTAGTAGTAGGTGATGTGAATAGATGAAAACAATCTATAAACTCTTTATTTAAAACAAATTTTGTGTTTTAAATTGTTAATAGTTATTCACATCTATTCACATTTATATTAATACATCTATTTTTAATAATCCTTATTTATAATTTTATTTTTTAGATTTTCAAGTTTTAATCTAAAGTTTTCATCTGTTTGCATAAGTTCATTTGCTTTTGAAATATTTTTAGATACAGAAGAGTGATCTTTCATACCTAAAAACTTTGCAATATCAGGCATAGAGTTGTGTGTAAGCTCTCGTGCTAGATATATAACAGTTCTTCTACCATCAACTACATTCTTAGTTCTTTTTGAAGATTTTAAATCTGATGGTTTTATATTTAACTCATTTGATACAATACTTATAATATCAATTAATTTTATATTCTCTTTTGTCTCTTTTATCTGCTCTTTTAAAACTCTTTGAACAAGTTCAATATTTATATCACCACCAATTAAATTAGCATTTGCATTTATTTGGATAAGTACACCCTCTATCTCTCGTATAGAATTACCTAAATTAGTTGCAATATAATTAACTATATCTTTTGTAAGATGGATACCGTTTAATTCACTTTTTTTCTCAATAATAGCTATTTTTGTTTCAAGTTCTGGTAATTGGATATGTGACTTTAAACCATGTTCAAATCTACTTTTAAGTCTCTCTTCAAGTCCAGCAATTTGAGATGGCAATTTATCTGATGTTAATACAATTTGTTTATTTGCATTATGTAGTTCATTAAAAGTGTGAAAAAACTCCTCTTGAGTAGATTCTTTACCACTTAAAAATTGTACATCATCTATAAGTAGAAGATCACAATGTCTATATTTTGATTTAAAATGTTCCATATTTTTGTTTTTAAGACTAAATGTAAAGTCATTCATAAATTGCTCTACAGTTACATATATAACATTTTTATCTTTATCTATTGCATCATTTCCAATTGCTTGAAGTAGGTGTGTTTTACCAAGTCCTGTACCACCATATATAAAAAGTGGATTGTATTGAATACCAGGTTTATCAGCTACAGCCATACTAGCAGTATATGCCATTTTATTTGAATTACCCACAACAAATGATTCAAATGTAAATGATTGGTTTAAAATTGTACTTTCACTACCACTACTTATAGCTTTTTCATCTAATATAGCTTTTTTACTTCTTCTTCTCTCACCTGCTATTTTTATCTCAATAGATGGCTTAGTTTTTTTATTTTTTTCAAATATATCTCTTATGGTATTTGTAAACTTTGTTTTTATAAAATTTGCTATATATTTATTTGGAACTTCAAATACTGCTAGTTCATCACTAGAGCTTATTTTTTTATAAATTAGCTGCTTTAAGTATCTATCAAAATCACTTTTAGATACTTCGTTTTGTAATGATAATAATATATCTTTTGTTGTCAAACTATAAAATCCTAAATTTATTTACTTATTTGTATTATTATATCTAAAAAAAGGTAAAAAAATAACAATAAAATAGTATAATAAAATTTATATAGTTCAATATAGTGTTAAGTTTTTGCTAAGATTAAAGGAAATTGCTTTAGTAGTTAATAAATTATATATAACAATTTTGTCATACATATATCTTTTACTAGCTATGTAACTTTGAATTACGCATAATTTCTTTGTTAATCTTAGCAAAAACTTAATACTAGATTGAACTTAATATATAAATTATGTGAATATATATTGAATAGTTATGTGAAAAGGTGTGAATAGTTGAAAATTTTAGGTATAGATCCAGGTACAATTAACTGTGGTTATGCGATATTAGAGATATGTGAAAATGTGACAGGTTTAAAAAACTCAAAAAAGCCAAAGCTTGTTGAAGCAGGTTTAATAAAAATGAAATCTAGAGTATTACAAGAGCAAATATTGGAATTTGTTGAAGGTGTTGATCTTATACTTAAAAACCATAAAATAGATGAAGTTGCTATAGAAGATATGTTTTTTGCACACAATCCAAAATCAGTTATAAAACTAGCACAATTTAGAGGAGCAATAAGTTTAAAAATACTACAAGAGCTTGGAAACTTTAGTGAATATACACCTTTACAAGTAAAAAAAGCAGTTACAGGAAATGGAAAAGCAGCTAAAGAACAAGTTGCATTTATGGTAAAAAGATTGTTAGGTATAAAAAAAGAGATAAAACCACTGGATATTACAGATGCAATCGCAGTAGCTTTAACACACTCTCAAAGGGTAAAATTTAGTTAGTTGTTTGTTCCATAATTTTATCTATAGTTTCTACAAGTTTCATAATATCTACAGGTTTCATAACATAGTCACTCATACCAATATTTATAAGAGTTTCTACCTCTTCATTTTGACTTCCATAAGCAGTGGTTACTATTATAGGTATATTATTATCTATCTCTCTAATTTTTTCGATCATTTCGCTACCACCCATTACTGGCATAGCTAGATCACTAATAATTAAATCAAATTTATCATTTTTAAATTTTTCTAAGCCCTCTTTACCATTATCAGCTACAACTATCTCTTTAAGGATAGATTTTAAAGAGTTACATGTTGTATCTCTTAAAATTACTTCATCTTCTACATATAATACTTTTAAATTTTTTATCAATTCAATATTCATCTATTTTACCTTATATTTTCACTACAAATTATATCTATAAAATTCTTAATGTTCTTCACTTACACAATCATCAAATAGATATTGATGATCATTTGGTAATATTTCATATAGTTTTATTGCTAAATCTCTTATCTCCCAAAGTGCTGCTTTTGTACTTCTTAAACTTATAAAGTTTTGTAAACTTCTTGCATTTATAGTCCATGTTAGCTCTGTTTTATAGCTCTCTGGTAAACAATATTTTGCTCTATCATTTGCAACACCATCTACTAACATTAGTCTTAAATTTTCTAAAGCAACAATAGAAGAGAAATCTACACCTAAATCATCTGTCCAAACTAGATATTTAGAAGCTCTTTGCATATGAATATCTGCATATACTTCATTAGGATTTGTATATTTCTCTTTTAATTCAATCATACTAGCACCATCTGTAAAAGATGATTCATTTTTTAACTCTTTTAAGGTATATCTTGTAGATTTTACACTAGGACTTGCTATTCTATGTCTAGCTAGTTCTTGAAGTAAAGCACGACTTACTCCACTTATATAAAAAGTATATGTAAGATGTTCAAGTGTTGATGCATGTTTAAATTTATTTCCAACTCTATTTATAAGATCTTTATCTTTTTCCCCACCATCATCACTTTTATCAAAACTTTGCCAACAAGTTCTAATAGCATGTGCACAAACCTCTAGGCTTGAGTGTTGCATTAATTTTACATCCATATCTATACCTTTTTATTTTTATATAGTATTATACATAAAAAAAGGTTGTAAAACAAATTACAACCTTTTTTATCTTTTTAGTGGTTACTAAAAGTTAGTGGTCACAACCACAACTACCACCTTGTGAATCTTTTTTTGCTTGATGAGCTTGACCTTCTGTACTACAAGCACTTACACCAGCTGGCATAGTTGGCTGAACTGCTTCATTTCCAATAATACCTTTTTTTGTAGAGTCTTGAATATTTTCCCATAACATCTCTGCTGCTTTTAAATATCTTTTTCCTGAAGCTGAATCTGGATAGAAATATACTACAGGCTTACCCTCATCTCCACCAACTCTAATCGATGGTTCAATAGGTATATTTGCTATAACTTGTGTATCATATTCTTTAGCTAAATCTTCACAAGTTCCAGCTCCAAATATATCAGATTCTTCACCACATTTTGGACATACAAATCCAGACATATTTTCAACGATTCCAGCAACAGGAATATGTAGTTTTTTAAACATATCTAAACTTCTTTTAGAGTCATCAAGTGCAACATGTTGAGGTGTTGTTACATTAATTCCAGCAGCAACAGGAACACTTTGTGCAAGAGTTAGTTGAGCATCACCAGTTCCTGGAGGCATATCTATAACTAATACATCTAATTTACCCCAAGCGATATCTTGAAGTAGTTGAGTAATAGCCTTCATAACCATTGCACCTCTCCACATTAAAGCTTGACCTTGATCGATTAAACTTCCCATAGACATAACTTCTATTCCATAAGCTTTAAAAGGTATAACTTTACTACCCTCTATTTGAGCTTCTTGTCCATCTAAACCAACCATACGAGGTATATTTGGTCCATAAATATCTGCATCTAAAAGTCCAACTTTTTTACCTTGCATAGCAAGAGCAATAGCAATATTTACAGATGTAGTTGATTTACCAACACCACCTTTTCCTGAACTTACCATCACAAAGTTTTCAACTTGAGGAGCTATATTTTTCCCACTTTGTGAGTTACTTTGTTGTTGTGGAGCTTGAGGTTTTATTACAAGAACCTGAACAACACCTAAACCTAAAGTTTTTAACTCTTTAGTTATATCTGTTTTTAAACTCTCTTCAACTTCGCTAGCTGAAGAAGTTATCTCTATAGATATTGTTACATCGTTGTCATTTAATTCTACATCTTTAACAAATCCAAAATCTACAATAGATTTTGTAAATCCTGGGTAAGTTACAGATTTTAATTTTTCATTAATTTGAGCAATAGTTGCCATAAAATTTCCTTTTATATTTTATATTTTTGTATTATAATCCAAATAAGATAAAAATAGTCTTATTTGAACTATATAAATTTAATTACTTATTGATTTGCAATTTCTGGATGATTTTCAACTATCTCTCTTGTGATTTTATATGAACAAAACTTTGGTCCACACATAGAACAAAACTCTGCTTCTTTAAATACATCTTGAGGTAAAGTTTCATCGTGGTACTCTTTTGCACGATCCCCATCAAGTGCTAGTTCAAATTGTTTATTCCAGTCAAAGTTATATCTAGCATCTGACATCTCATCATCTATATCAGTTGCACCTTTTCTACCACGACCAATATCAGCAGCATGAGCAGCTATTTTATAAGCAATAATTCCCTCTCTTACATCATTAGCATCAGGTAAACCTAAATGTTCTTTTGGTGTAACATAACATAACATACTACAACCATGCCATCCACCAATAGCAGCACCAATTGCAGAAGTGATATGATCATATCCAGCACCAATATCAGTTACAAGAGGTCCTAAGATATAAAATGGAGCTTCGTGACAATATTCTCTCTCGAGTTTCATATTTCTTTCAATCTCATTAATTGGAACATGACCTGGACCCTCTATCATAACTTGAACATCTTTTTCCCAAGCTCTTAAAGTTAATTCACCAAGAACTTTAAGCTCATTTAATTGAGCAGGATCAGAAGCATCAGCTAAACAACCTGGTCTTAAACTATCACCAAGTGAAAGTGCTACATCATATTTAGCACAGATTTCTAAGATATCATCATACGCTTCATAAAATGGATTCTCTTTATGATAATGCATCATCCAAGAAGCCATAAGTGAACCACCTCTTGAAACAATTCCCATTTTTCTTTGAGCGATTAATGGCATATTTTCAAGTAAAAAACCTGCATGAATTGTAAAGTATGATACACCTTGCTTTGCTTGTTTTTCTAATGTTGAAAGCATAGCTTCAATTGTAAGTTGATTTATATCATCGTTACAATCTTTTATAATTTGATACATAGGAACTGTTCCAATTGGTACATTAGAGTGACCAATAACAGCTTCTCTAATTGCATCAAGATCACCACCAGTAGAAAGATCCATAATAGTATCTGCACCATATTTTAAACACATATCAACTTTTTCTAATTCACCATCTATATCAGATGCTAACGCAGATGAACCAATATTTGCATTTATTTTACATAAGCTTGCAATCCCTATTGCCATTGGTTTCATATTTTTGTGATTTATATTTGCAGGGATTATCATTCGTCCCTTTGCAACTTCTTTTCTAATTAACTCAGCATCAAGATTTTCAACTTGTGCAACATATTGCATCTCTTCAGTGATACGACCCTGTTTTGCATAATACATTTGAGTTCTTACTGTATCATCTTTATATTTATCTAGCCAATCTCTCATAATTATATATTTCCTAACTAATAATTTTCTTTAATTTTCACGATTATATCTAAGTTTTATTTACTTTTTCTTAGATGGCATATTTAATAAATAATAATAAAACATACTGTTTCTAAATGTCAACACCATCCCAGAATTCATCATAATCAAGATTTGTAAGTGCGTTTTCATCTTCTTGATTTTTCTCTACTAATTTTTGCTGTTGGGATTCAAAATATTGCTCTAATGCCTCATTTAAAATTGTACTATGATCTTTTTTTAGTATTTCACTAAAAAGGGTTAAGTTTTCTATTGTTGTTGTATTTAGTTTAAAATTTATATTGTTATTCATAGTAGTATTGTATCCAATTAAATTAAAATATATATTATGTATGTTAAAATACATAATAAAAATTATGTAATAAAAAGGTAGATACAATGAGTGCAAATGATGTAAGAAAAAACTTTGTTTTTAAAAAAGAGGTGGCACAACATCTTGAAGAGTTAGCAAAAAGAGATGATAAATCTATGACAGCAGTAGTGCAAAACTTAATAGAGGAAAAATATGAAGAGATATCTGTAGAGGAGAAGCTTGAAGCACTTTATAAATTTGCAGGTTGTGGTAACGGTTTATTTGGTGACTTAACAATTCAGGAGATTAAGGCAAACAGGGATGTGTAAAAAAGTATTTTTAGATGCTAATATTTTTATAGATCTAAATGATGAGACAAGAGAAACATCAAAAGAAAGTTTAGTTATTTTAGACTACTTAGTAAAAAATAAGATTTCTATATATACAAGTTGTGATTTAATTACAACTATATACTATATATTGTCAAAAAAAAGTAAATCTAAAGCGTTAGATGCTATTGAGTATTTAAATAAAATTTGTAAAGTTATTGATTTTACAAATTATGAAATCTCTCAAACTTGTAAATTGATGAGAGAAAATAAAAACTATAAAGACTTAGAAGATACAATTCAATATATTTTAGCTAAAAATCAAAATTGTGATTTAATTATATCAAATGATAAAAATTTTTATTCCCAAGAAGTTGAACTATTAAATAGCAACCAATTTATGAAAAAATTTCATATAAAATAAAAAAGGAAGTGAATTTAATCACTCCCCTTTTTTAAGAACTATAATATTTAATTAAATACTCACTCTATTATAGAGCATCTTCATGTGAAGCTAAATAGTCAGCAACACCTTCAGTAGATGCAGTCATACCATCATCACCTTTTACCCAACCAGCTGGACAAACTTCACCAAACTCGTTAGTAAATAACATTGTATCAACCATTCTAATCATCTCATCAATATTTCTACCTAGTGGTAAATCATTGATTACTGCGTGTCTGATTGTACCATCAGCGTCAATTAAAAATGAACCTCTTAAAGCAACTCCACCATCTAAAAGAACATCATATGCTCTTGAGATATCTTTTGTTAAGTCAGCTACTAAAGGCATATTTACTCTTCCAATACCACCTTGATTTACTGGAGTTTCTCTCCATGCAAAGTGTGAGAATTGTGAATCAACAGAAACACCAATAACATTAACACCTCTTTCTTTGAAATCTGCTACTCTTTTAGAGAATGCAATGATTTCTGAAGGACATACAAATGTAAAATCTAGTGGGTAAAAGAAAAGTACTGTACCTTTTTCACCATAATTTTCTGATAATTTAAAATCTTCTACGATTTGACCGTCTGCTAATACAGTTGTTGCTGTAAAGTCTGGAGCTTGTTTTGTTACTAACATATTTTATTTCCTTGTTTTTTATTGTTGAAATTTTAGCTAAAAAAAATTAATCTTTAATTAGCTAAATAATAAACTTTTTCCTTTAAGTTTATTTTTAGATGATCTAAAAATATTACTTTTTACTATTTAATCTTGACTGATATTCCTGTCCGTGATCACACACAGGGCAATTTTTTAAAGCTTTTTTACCATAATGTACATGTCCACACACTTCACAAATCCAAGCTTCTTCAGAATCTTCACTAATATGTTCAGCACCATTTTCAAGTCTTTCTAAAAGCATTTTAAACATATTTTCATGTTCAACTTCTATTTTTCCAATACCAGTAAATAGTTTTGCAGCTTCTTTATGCCCTTCATCTTTTGCAACTTGTGCAAAGTCTGGATACATTGTTACATTTTCATATGACTCGCCATCTATTGCATATTGAAGATTTTGTGCAGTAGTACCAAAACTTTCTTCACTATTATTAGTCATTCTATTGTTTAAAGCAAGTTCTAGTTTAGCATGAACTTTTTCATTATCTGCTGCTCTTTGGAAATGTTCAGCAATATCTCTATAACCCTCTTTTTGAGCAACTTTAGCAAAATATTCATATTTGTTTCTTGCTTGTGATTCCCCTGCAAAGGCTTTCATTAGATTTACTAAAGTTAAGTTTTCAGTTGTCATCTCCATATCTTGACCACAACAAGAGAGTGTTCCTCCTCCAACATTTTGTACTTCTATTTCATTTCCACATTTACTACATATATATGTTTCATACTGTCTCATCTTTTTTCCTTTATTATATAATTTCTAATGGATAATTTTTTTCCATTAGAAATTATATGATAATTAATCTTAGATAAAAATTAATTTTAAATATTAAAGGATAATCATTATCCATTAAAAAAGTAATAATTGAGTATTATGCAATTATGAATGATTTTACAAATATTTTAAGAGAACATAATCTAAAAGCTACACCACAAAGACTAGCTATGATGGATTCTATTTTTTTACACGGACATATTAATATTGATAAGCTTTATTTAGAGGTAAAAGAGAAGTTTAGCTCTGTATCTTTGGCAACAATATATAAGAATATTAATGCAATGACTAAAAACATGCTCTTATCTGAAGTGAAACTCCCCAATGAAAAATCAGTTTTTGAAATAGTAAAAGAATATCACTCTCATCTATTGTGCAATAGTTGTGGAGAGGTTACTGATGTAGAGATAAATACACAAGATATGGTAAATGAGTTGTCATCTAAATACGATTTTACTATAGAACAAAGTGATTTAGTATTATCAGGGTTGTGCAAAAACTGTAAATAATAAACGAATAAGTGAAATAAATATATAATCTAATATGTTAAAAATTATATTAATTACACTACTTTTTTATATCAACCTTTTCTCTTTAAGCATTAGTAGTGATGATAACTACAAAGTATTTAAATCTACAAAATACAATATCATATATACAGATGATTTTAAAAATGAAGCTCTGTTTATAAAAGAAAATATAGATAGCTTTCTTTTGCAAAACGATAAAAGCTTTGGTTTCTCTTTTGATGAACCTATTCGTATCGTTCTTATTTCAAACAACATTCAAGTTCCAAATGCTTTCTCTTCTCAAGTGCCATTTAATCTGGGTGCATATTATAGTGGTGGCGGTGGTAAAAATGACTATTTTAGTACTAAATCATGGTTAATCACACTTTTTACTCACGAGATGGTACACAACTATCAAATAAATGCTAAAAAATCAGAAATATCAAAGACACTTCATAAATATCTAGGTAATAATTATATGCCAATATTTGCAAGTGTAGTTCCATTTTTTACACTTCCCAACCTTATGTTACCAACAGCATTACTTGAAGGTAATTCTGTATTAAATGAATCTATATATGAAAATGGTGGACGACTTTATAGTGGTGAACATAATGCTATGAAAAACACACTTTTATTTAGTGATAAGATAAATTTAACAACATTTATAAATGACCACTTGAATTTTCCATATACAACTGAAAAATATATAGTTGGTGGGTTTTATATGAGGTATTTAGCAAAAGAATATGGAGTAGATAAAGTAAACAAATTCTTTTATGCACACTCTATACATAGTATAAATCCTTTTTTGTTAAATAGAACTTTTTTAACTCATTTTGGTATATCTTTTGAAAACTCTATTAAAAAATTCATTGAAAAAGAAAAGGAACAATATAAGAACTTTAAAGAATTAAAAAAGAAAAACATTTTAACTGGTTCAATGTCTCAAGTATATTTATCTAAGATAAAAGATAAAATATATTTTATTACAAGTGACTTAAAAACAAAAAAAGAGTTAAATATATTTGATATAAAAATAGAAAAACATACAAAAGAAAAAACATCTTTTAAAAATGGAAAAATATTTTTAAAAGAGAGTAAACTTTTTGTCAATAGTCATGACTTTATATCTTCTAGAGAATATAAACATGGACTATTTGATGAAGAGAACTATATTCAAAATGAGACAATTGGAAAAGATATACAAAGTATTTATAAAAATAAGATAGCCCATATAGGTATAAAAGAGTCATTTTTAAATACAAAGCTTTTTATTGATGATAAGTTTTATAGCGAGATATCATCAAGTGCTATGTTTGATGATAATGGAGAGATATATTATTGTAAACAAAATGGAAATATAAGAGAGTTATACAAAAATAGAGATAAAATATATCAATTTAGTGGGTATTATGGAAAAATTGTAGATATAATTGATGATGAGGTATATTTTATATCAAATACTAAAAATGGTAGTGGACTTTATAAGCTAAGCGAAAATAAAATTTACAAACTAAATGAGAGTGATAACATAATAGATGGTAAAATTATAGATAACAACAAAGTTCTGGTTGTTACTATAACTTCAACTGGATATGAAGTGCAAACTATAAATATAAAACCAAAATTGACCAAACTTCCAATTTCAATAGAGATAAAAAATAACAACTCATTTAAATTTATAAACTCAAATGGGTATAAAAATATAGATATAAAATCAACCAAATACAATGAACTAAAAGAGTTGCAGTTTTCACTTTTATATCCATCTTATGGTTATGATTCAGAGCAAGGCTCACTCTATAGGTTAGATGGCTTATTTATGGATCCAATTATGTTTAATATGGTCAATATATATGCTTATAAAGATGTAGATGAAAAAATTGCAGGGGTAAGTTATACAAATGAAAGATATATCCCTTTTAGGATTGATATTTATGATATGAAAAGGGAAAATAAATATCACAATGAAAGAGGATATGGCGGTAGTTTTGAGATTTATGGACCTCTAGTAAAAAAAGGTAGACAAATTTTAGATGTCAGTTTAAAACACTATCTTGATGATAAAAATAGAGATAAAAATCCTACTATTTTTTCTATCAATCATATTTATCAAAAAAATTTAGCATTAGAATCTTCACCATATTTTTTAAGTGATACAAAACTATTACTAAAAGAGGATAGAGAAGATATCACCTATGGTATCGATTATAAAGTAAATAAACATATTGTAAGTGAGTTGTATATAAATGGAGAGGCAAAAGTTATAAATTCAAATACGCAAGTGCTAAATGATCAAAGAGGTATAGAGGTGGTTACTAAAATTATGGATACCTCAAATGACACTACAAATGTTTTAATTGAAGGGAACGATGATGAACTATTTGTAAAAAATATCTCAAAACTAAGCATTGGAATATCTAAAACTTTTAATTTTTATAGTTACTATACAAACTTCCCAATTTCGCTTAGAAAAGAATCTATATTTTATAATTATAATCAATTTGAACTAGAAACAACAAATAAGTATACAATAAAAGAGGAGATTATAGGTATAAATTTAGATCTTTTAGTGTTACACAAACTACCAATACCCTTAACTATAAAATATATTAAAAATGATAGCTCATTAAATGATTATAAAGTAAGACTAGATTTAGGTATGGAATTTTAAACTCAATATAGTCTTTAAGGATACTCCTTAAGCAACTATTAGATAAAATCGCAAGTATGATAGTATATGGAAAACAAATAGTATTTTATATTTTGGATAAACATCCAACAATAATAAAGCAAATATTTTTAACAAAAGAGATAGATAAGAAACTTTTTAAAAAGTTTATGGATGTTGGTGCAAAAGTTGTACGACCTGACAATATGAAAGCACAAGCCTTAGCTAAAGGTGGAAACCATCAAGGTTTTTTACTTGATATCGATGAGCTAGAATTTGCCCATATGAAAGATATCAAAAAAAGTGAATTTATAGTAGTACTTGATGGCTTAAGTGATGTGGGTAATATTGGCGCCATAGTGCGTAGCTGTTATGCTATGGGTGTAGATGGTATAGTGATATGTGGATTAAAAAACTTTTATGCAGCACCAATTGTACGAACAAGCAGTGGTGCAATGTTAGATATACCAATAGCTATATCTTATAACAGTTACGATCTTGCAAATGAACTTAAACAGGTTGGATTTAATCTAGTAGGTGCAGATATGAGCGGATATGATATTAAAGATGCCAAACCAGAGCAGGGGCAAAAAATCGCACTGTTTTTAGGAAATGAAGCACAAGGTTTATCAAATAAACTTCTTAAAAAATTAGATTTAAAAGTTTCAATAAAAATGAGAAATGATTTTGATAGTTTAAATGTATCTGTTGCTGCTGGAATTTTAATACACGCATTAAAGTAGAAGATGTTTAGATATTTAATTGTAAGTTTATTGTTTAGTGTGACTATGCTAAATAGTTCTATTTTATATGATAAAGTTGAGAATATTATTGGTCAAAAAGAGTATCAAACTCATAAAGGATTGATAAGTCTATTGTTTAAAGATGAAAAAAAGTTTTTGAACAATGGAGATATCAAATATTATAATTTGTTCAATGAGTTACAGGAAAATGGACTTTTAAATCTTCATCTAAATACTCCCAAAGATATAACAATAGAGTTTAAAGTATTGCATAAAAATATTAAAGCGTATAAAATTTTAAACGATACAATGCAAGCTTTAGGATATAGATATTTTTTTACAAAATCTATGGATATAGATGAAAATGAAGATCTACTTTGGAAAATTGTTTTTAAAGCAGAGTATATGTTGGACCCAGTAGTTTTACTAAAAGATTTAAGAGAAAATAATTGTAAAGTTTTAGAGGTTAAAAACAGAGGGAATAATCATTGGTATTATGAGATTGATTTCAATAGTTCAATATTGTCAAGAGCTATAAAAATAGAAAAAAATGAAAAGATAAAGTTCAATAAACCCTTAAGAGCTTTTTTTCTAAATGTTGAAGATGGAAAAAAACTACAAATAATAAGTAGAAAGTTAAATAATTGGTTTCCCCATATTGTTTTTTTTGATAAAGATTTAAAAGTATTAAAGATTATTAAAAAAAACAGAATATATCATGGGTTAAATACAAAAGTGCCAACAGGTGCTAAATATATAAAAATTACAGATAAGTATAACCTTATAAATATAAAAAGAGGACTTACTGTCATAGTTAGATGAGTAAGATAATAATAAAAATAGGAAAAGGAAAATAAAATGTTTGATGAGATAAAATTTGGAAGAGTAGAGCAACTACCAACTTATGTATTTGCTGAAGTAAATGATTTAAAAATGGCAGAGCGAAGATCTGGTAAAGATGTTATTGACTTCTCTATGGGAAATCCAGATGGAGATACACCTGAACATATACGATTAAAACTAATTGAATCAGCAATAAAAACAAAAACACATGGTTACTCTACATCAAAAGGGATACCAAAACTTTTAAAAGCGATATCTGATTGGTATAAAAGAAGATACGATGTAGAACTAGATCCAATGACACAATGTGTCGCAACTATGGGAAGTAAAGAGGGATATGCACATCTAGCTTATGCTATCACAAATCCAGGAGATGTAGCAGTAGTTCCAGATCCAACTTATCCTATCCATAACTATGCGTTTATACTTGCAGGTGGAGAGGTGAAAAACTTTGGCATAGAGTTTGATGAGCATTATCATATAGATGAAGATAAATTTTTTGACGATTTACAAGAGATATTTGATAATTCTCCACAAGGGAAAAAACCTAAATATGTTTTAGTAAACTTTCCTCACAATCCATCAACAGCAACAGTTACACCAGAGTTTTATGTACGACTTGTAAATATGGCGAAAAAAGAGAGATTTTATGTTATCTCTGATATCGCTTATGGAGATATAACATTCAATGGCTACAAAACTCCATCAATTATGTCAGCACCTGGTGCTTTAGATGTAGCAGTTGAGTCATTTACTTTATCTAAGTCATACAATATGGCAGGATGGAGAGTGGGATTTTTTGTAGGAAACACGAAACTAATAGGTGCTTTACAAAAAATAAAATCGTGGCTTGATTATGGTATGTTTACGCCTATTCAAGTGGCAGCTACAGTTGCTCTTAATGGTAGTCAAAAATGTGTACATGAGATCACAGATAAGTATGACCACAGACAAAATGTACTTATAGATGCATTTTCCAATTCTGGTTGGGATATAAAAAGAAACAATGCAAGTATGTTTGTTTGGGCAAAAATACCACAATGCGTAGAGCATTTAGGCTCTTTAGA
>JAYEIM010000467.1:17071-19958 GCA_034660095.1 Campylobacterota bacterium
ATGACCACAGACAAAATGTACTTATAGATGCATTTTCCAATTCTGGTTGGGATATAAAAAGAAACAATGCAAGTATGTTTGTTTGGGCAAAAATACCACAATGCGTAGAGCATTTAGGCTCTTTAGAGTTTTCAAAAAAATTATTAGTAGAAGCTGGCGTTGCAGTTGCTCCTGGTATTGGGTTTGGACCTGCTGGTGAAAACTATGTGAGAATTGCATTGATTGAAAATGATAAAAGAATAAGACAAGCAGCAAGAAGTATCAAGAAGTTTTTAAAACAGTATAAAAAATAGATTTTATTGATTTTTTATATTGTTGACTTTTAAAACATATTATATTATAATTGCACCGAAGCAATATAAATCATTCTAGATAAGCTGATTACTTATCGTTTAAGGAAAAGGGTTTTAAAAAAGGTAAGGGTTAATCCTTGCCTTTTTTTATTAGTGGGAAAAACAAGCGGTGGATCTCCTTATGAAAGGATTTATATTGCATAGGTTAATATTCATATTAATCGTATTATGTATTTTGGTAGTGATACCTTTATACTAAATCATAAGGGGAATTAATCACTCCCCTTTATTTAAAAGTTAAAAAATAATATAATATATTTATAAAGTTTATAAGGAAGATAGATGTTAAAAATTGGAATAATTGGAGTAGGAACTGTAGGGACTAGTGTATGTCAAATATTAGAAGAAAATAAAGATATCATAACAGCTCGTGCTGGAGTTGAGATAGTTCCAATTAGTGGGGTTGTAAATAATCTTTCTAAAAAAAGAGATGTAACCATAAAAATAAGCAATAATGTAGATGATATTTTAGATGATGATTCAATAGATATTGTTGTAGAGCTTATGGGTGGTGTTGATGAGCCGTTTAAAGTTGTAAAAAAAGCTTTAGAAAATGGTAAAGCGGTGGTTACTGCAAATAAAGCACTTCTAGCTTACCATAGATATGAGCTTCAAGATATTGCAGGTGATACACCTTTTGAATATGAAGCAGCGGTTGCTGGTGGTATCCCTATTATTACAGCTTTACGAGATGGACTTAGTGCAAATCATATAGAATCTTTAAAAGGTATTATGAACGGTACTTGTAACTATATGCTCACAGAGATGATTAATAATGGTGTAGAGTATGAAACTATTTTAAAAGAATCACAAGAGTTAGGTTATGCAGAAGCAGATCCAACTTTTGATGTGGGTGGTTTTGATGCTGCTCATAAACTTCTTATTTTAGCAAGTATCGCTTATGGGATAGATGCTAAGCCTGAAGATATTTTAATAGAGGGTATAGAAAATATAAATAGTGACGATATAGCTTTTGCAAAAGAGTTTAACTATAGTTTAAAGCTATTAGGTATTGCAAAGAAAAATAGTAAAAATGATGAGGTTGAGCTTCGAGTTCATCCTGTACTTATCCCAAATTCACAAATGATATCAAAAGTAGATGGTGTTATGAATGGTATCTCTGTAATAGGGGATAAAGTTGGAGAAACTATGTATTATGGAGCAGGAGCTGGTGGCGATGCAACGGCTAGTGCTGTTGTAGCAAATATCATAGATATAGCAAGATCTGGAAAATCTACACCAATGTTAGGATTTACAAAACCATTAGAAACAGGACTAAAGCTAGCAAGCAGTGATGATATAGAAACAAAATACTATATTCGTATGGAGGTTGAAGATAAAAGTGGCATCTTAGCAAAAGTTACATCTATCCTTGCTCAAGAAGATATCTCTATTGAGACAATGATACAAAAAAGTTCTTCATCTTCTATGGCAAATCTGCTATTATCTACACATATTAGCAAAGAATTAAATATAAAAAACGCACTAAATCAGCTAAAAAAATCGGGTGTTGTTAAATCTACCCCATCAATGATAAGAATAGAAAGCTAAACATTGTATTGACAACTATTATAGTAATTGGTATAATACTAACTACTATAATGATGGACTATCTATATACAAAAAAGAGAACCTTGAGCATTATGATTTAACGGCATCAACACTTAAAAGCACAGTAGAAGCATTGATAAAAAAAGATATTTGCGATAAAAGAGATGAGCAATATTATTTAGTCGATCCATTTATGAAAATTTGGATTTTATATATATAAAACTTACCATTTCTTAATTTCAGATTGTTAACAATCTAATTTTAAGAAATGTATCTTAAAGCCCTTATATAAAGCAAAAATACTATTATTAAAGCCTTAAATTTAAGCTTAGATTAAGATATGTTCACTTATAATACATCTATATAACATATACACACGAGCTTTAGCTCTTGATTTATAAATAGTATAAAAAGGATACTTATGAGAATTAATACAAATGTAGCAGCAATGAATGCACAAGCTAACAATCAGCAGATAAATAAAAATTTATCTAATTCGCTTGAAAAGTTAAGTTCAGGTCTTAGAATCAATAAAGCTAGTGATGATGCTTCTGGTATGGCGATTGCAGATAAACTTAGAACACAAGCTAGTTCTCTTGGTCAAGGTATCTCAAATGCAAATAGTGCAACAGCCCTTATCCAAATAGCAGATAAAGCTATGGCAGAGCAGTCAAATATTTTAGATATAGTAAAAACTAAACTTATCCAAGCAGCGACATCTACAACTTCATCAGAAGGTAGAGAAGCTATACGAAAAGATATCACTAAATTACTTGATCAGTTAGATAATATCTCTACTCAAACTAATTACAATGGTGTAAATCTTTTAGATACAAAAGATAATGACTTTACTTTTCAAGTTGGGGAAGATTCTAATTATGATATAGGTTTATCTACAGCTTACGCTGTAAACACAGCAGGATTGGGTTCAGCTGAAGCATTAATTAATGATGAAGATACATTATTTAATATTGAAAATCAAG
>JAYEIM010000468.1:0-4553 GCA_034660095.1 Campylobacterota bacterium
ACATCACTTTTGAAGCATCTTTTGTTATAAAATCTCTTCTACTTCTACAATCACCAACTGCAAATATATCTTTGTTTTTAGTTCTCATAAACTCATCAACCCAAATACCACCATAATCACCAAGTAAAAGACCCGCATCTTTTGCTAAAGAACTATTTGGTTGATATCCTGTTGCCATAATAATCACATCAGCTTCTAAAACACTACCATCACACAACTGCAAACCTTGTGCTAAGTAATCTTTCTCAATCACATTTGATGCATGCTGTCCAAGGGCTAAGTTTACCCCCCCCATATCTTTCATAATATTTTCTGCCTCTATTGCCATATCTTCATCAAAAGAACCAGATAGTATATGACCACCACCTACAATAGTGACATTTTTTCCAACACCTTGAAGCTCACAAGCCATCTCAACACCAATAAAACCAGTACCAACTACTATGATATTTTGTTTATCGTCTACATAGTTTTTTAATTTTTCAACTTCATGATACTCTTTTTTGATTGTAAAAACATTTTCAAACTCTAAAGCTTTTTGAAAATTTTTATGTACAAAAGGGATAGAACCTGTAGCAAATACAAGTTTCTCAAATTTTATATTATGTTCATTTCCAATTACAGTTTTATTTTCTATATCAACTTTTATAACTTTATCAATAACTTTTTCAATTCTTTCAACAATAGGTCCACTACCGCAAGGCATAGCATTTTTCTCTACACTTCCAAGTGTCTCTCCAAAAACATATGGTATTCCACATGGTACTTGACTCTTTTGGTACTCTTTTACTATCATAATATTTTTTTCTGGATAGTTTTCTGCCGCTGTACTAGCAGTAACCATACCTGCTGGTCCTGCTCCTATTATCAATATATCTGTTTGTTTCTCTATCATAAAATCTCCTTTATTTTGTATAAAATTATAACATTGCTTGATTACAAGTTAGTGTCTGTTTATTGCGTATCTTTATCTTTTATATTACAGTATTTTATCATCTTTCTTACTTAACTTTCGCACCAATATTATCCACTAAAATATCAAACTAGCTACTAAAATCATATCATTTGTATTAAAATGTCACTCCTCTTGACACTGAGGAGAATGGAGAGAATACAAAATGACTTTAGGGCAATTTAAGATGTGTTGCAGTACTGGAAATATTTAAAATAAATCAACAATAAGGAAATTTTATTAATTAATAATTCTCTATACTTCAATAAGTTATAATAATCTATAAATTAAATAGGAGGGTATAAAATGAATAAAGAATATATACTAAATTTTCTAACAACTCATAAGCAAGAGTTACAGAATAATTATGCCCTTACTGAAATAGGTTTATTTGGAAGTTATGCAAAAAATACTGCAAATGAAAATAGTGATATAGATATAGTAATACAATCAACTAAAAAAGATTTCTTTCTAAGAGATGATTTGAAAGAGTATTTAGAAGACAATTTCAAATTACCAGTTGATGTAGGGTATTTAGATAGTTTTAGACAATATTATAAAGCAAAAATAGAAAAAGATATAATCTATGTATAGCAATAAAAAAAGAGATATAGAACTCTTTATAGTTGATATATTTGTAGCTATTGAAAAAACAAAAGAATATACACAACCTTTTAGTAATCCAAATGATTTTCAACATAGTAGTTTACATTGGGATGCTTCTATGCGACAACTAGAAATTATAGGAGAAGCATTAAACAAACTTCTTGAAGATGAAAAGTTTAATTTATTAGCACCTAGCTATTTTAGAAAAGTAGTTAATTTTAGAAATTCTATAGTTCACGGATACTTTGGTATAGATTTAGATGAAGTCTGGAACATTATTACTGAAAAGTTAGAGATACTAAGAATTGATTTATTTATAATAGTAAAAGATAATATTAATTTAGAAGAAGCTATTTTATGTGAGATAGAAGAGTATAAAAGTTTAAACGATATTAATATTGTTAAATATTTAATGCAATTATAATCATTGGAACTGCTTCTAATTTAATAGTTAGATTTAGTTTTAGTTACATCAGAAGTTACATTTTAATAGTAGTTTTCATTTAAACACCATAGATAAAGACTTTATAGACTATTAATGTTTCCTACTGGGGTCGCCAATAAATAGTATCATAAAATATCATATAGTATCACAAACACTTTAGTTAATATATTTATATGATTTAAATAATATCATAAAGTATCATATAGTATCATTACTTATTAACAATTTTCCATAAAAAGTAGCATCACAAGCAAGATTAATTTTTCTTGGTTTATGTTGTTTGTCATCACCAATATATTCATTAATTTGTTTCCTAATCCAAGGTATGGATTTGTGATATATTTGGGATAATTGCACTAAAGTTTGCCTATGCTCAAAATATTTATGAAATATTTTATTTATAAGTTTTTCTGGTCTTCTATTTGAGCTAAAAGATTTTTTACAATCTTTGCACACGACGAAGTCTTGATTTATAAAACCATCTTTTTATTCACTCGTTCAGTTTGCCTTATGACTTTAGTCATAAGTTTACCATCTCTCCTCTTGAACCTCTATTTTGTGTATTTTTATATCCACTATATGGACACTTTTTTCTCTTTTTTTACAATCCATTTTATATTTTATAGAACATCATCTCTCAAATCATATAAATAATCTTGGTTTTACGTAATATAAGTATAATAATATCGTAATTATGATATAATAATTTCGTAAAGGACATATATGATTAGTAGAAAATTAGAACCTATTATACTAGAAATGTTAAAAGAATTTAGAATAGTGGCTATTAATGGACCAAGACAATCAGGTAAAACTACTTTACAAAAACTGGTTGCTAAAAATAAGAATATAAAATATCTTACATTTGATGATCCTGATATATTCAATACCGCATCTGCTGATCCTATTGGTTTTATATCATTTTTATCAAAAGAGAATATAGCAATTGATGAAGTGCAACTTTTACCAGAGATAATACCTGCAATTAAAATGAGTGTTGACGAACAAAATAGAAAAGGTATGTTTTTACTTACAGGTTCATCTGATATGTTTAAAAATAGTAAAATTAAAGAATCACTTGCAGGTAGAATGGTTAGTTTTAATCTTTTTCCATTATCTTATAGTGAGATTAACAATAGAAGTATAAATATAATTGATAAGCTTTTTAGTGATGATTTTAATGACTTTAATATTGATTTTAATAGTATTGAAGATATATCCTTTACACAAGCTGTAGTAAATGGTGGGTACCCTGAAGTTTATACTTCTTCAAATAGAGCAAAAAAAGCTTGGTTTGATTTTTATATTAAAGCTAGAATTACAAAAGATATTGCTACTTTAGAAAATATTGATTTAACTAAAATTTCATCTATTAGTAAACTACTACAGGTTCTTGCAGGACAAATTGGTTCCATTGTAAACTATAAAAATATTTCAAATAAAATACAAATTGCAGATAAAACCGTAGCTAAATATATTCAAATACTTGAAGCATTATATATAATTAAACTTGTACCTGCATATTCTAATAATCAATTAAAAAGAGTTATTAAAAGTCCAAAAGTACAATTTATAGACACAGGACTTGCTAGTTTTTTACTTAATGTAGATGTAACTGGTGCAATGATAAATCAAGGAGAGTTCTACGGTAATTTAGTAGAAAGTTTTATATACAGTGAGCTTATTAAACACCAATCATATGCAAATATAAATATAAATATTTATCACTACAGGGATCAGCAAAAAAAAGAGGTGGACTTTATACTAGAATCAAGTGATGGCAGAATAGTTGCATTAGAAATAAAATCTGGCTCTAATATAAAAAAAGAACATTTTAAAGGTTTAATTACCTTATCAAAAACTATTAAACAAAAAGATTTTAAAGGTATAATTCTATATGGTGGAAATCAAATTTTACCTTACAAAATAGAAGAATATCAATTTTGGGCTATACCATTGAAGATATTATTATAAAAAATAAAATTTTAACACTTAGTTTATATGCCAAATAAACTTTTATCTTAATGGAACATAGATGGAACATTGCAAGTAAACTACACCATATAAACCCTTTATTTAAGGAGCTGTTAAAATCCTACTGGGGTCGCCAAAATCGTTTCATTATATACTAATATAGAAATCCAAACAACCAAAGAGCAATTTTAGCTCCATATCCAACTTCTAAATCATCACTAGCTACATAAGAGTTTTGAACATCTTTAATTTGCGTAAATCCTTTATTTTTTCCACCAACCTCAAATGTATACTTCTCTTCACAATAGAAGTCACCTTGTTTACTAGTAAATATTCCACCATCATTTAGATACTGTTGATTTTTATAATAGTTATCTAATTGGTTTAAAAAGAATGTTTCTCGCAAGTTTCCTATATTTGGTTCTTTGGTGTACATCAAGTTTGGATTAGCTAAAAATATCTTCTCAGGCTTATCAAATGCTTTCATACTTAGTGAATTTTGCATAAGTAACTTTATAAGTCCTGCATCATCAAGTTTAGATAGATAATCTTTTAAAGTTCTATCATCTTTTATAT
>JAYEIM010000469.1:0-42483 GCA_034660095.1 Campylobacterota bacterium
AAGTTTTACCACACTTATCTGGTAAAATAAATGGTCAAGCTATAAGAATCCCAACACCAAATGTTTCTATGGTAGATTTAACAGTAACATTAAATAAAGATGTAACAGTAGAATCTGTAAACCAAGCCTTTAAAGATGCTTCTATTGGTTCTATGCAAGGTATTTTAGGTATTGATGAAGAGCAAAGAGTAAGTTCTGATTTTAATGGTGAAGAAACTAGTACAATTGTACCTATGGATACAACTCAAGTAGTAGGTGATAGAATGGTTAAAGTTCTTGCTTGGTATGACAATGAGTGGGGATATTCTTGTAGATTAGTTGATATGGCTGTTCATATTTCAAAAGCGTAAGGAAAATATCAATTTCGCTTCCGATCTCCTGATTGGGAGTGTATATCTTAGTAGTGTTTACTCTGTATGCATTCCCATTTGGAAAAAAGGGATGAGGTAACATCTTTCATTACTTTAATAATTCAAATTTTATTTAAGAAGTAAGAATATATAAATTAGTTATAATAAGTGTATTAATAAAAAAATGGAGAGTATAGGATAAATTATGAGTGTGGCTTTAATTACACCTTGTGTACTTGTTTGGGCAAGAGAACGTGCTTACTTTACATTAGAAAAATTAGCTGACAGTCTAAAAACAACATCTGATAAAGTTCAGTTATGGGAAGATGGTGAATTAAAACCAACATTTAAACAGGCTCAAACAATCGCTAAATTATTTCAAATTCCTTTTGGTTATTTATTTCTGAAAGAACCTCCTAAAGACTCATTACCCATACCAGACTTAAGAACATTTAATAATGAACCGATTAATGAATTAAGTCCAGAATTCAAAATGACATTAAATGATATTATATTAAAGCAAAAATGGTATAAAGATTATATATTAGAAAATGAAGGTGATGAAAAATATTTTTTACAACAATATACTATTAAAAATACTAAAGAAAGTATTATACATAACATAAATCAAACTTTAAATCTAGAAAAATATATTGCAAAATCTTTACAAAAAAGAATATTCTTAAATAAAATAATTTATGAAATAGAAAAATTAGATATCTTAGTAATGAAAAATGGTATTGTTGGTAGTAATACACAGAAAAGCCTTAAAGTGAGTGAATTTCGAGGTTTTGCAATTTATGATAGATTTGCTCCGTTAATTTTTTTAAATTCAAAAGATACTTTATCTGCTCAAATCTTTACCTTAATACATGAGTTAGTTCATTTATGGATTGGAGAAAGTGGTATTTCTTTACTAGATTTCAATCATACAGATAATGATATAGAATTATTTTGTAATGAAATTACAGCTAATATTTTAGTACCAAATACTTTACTAAACAAATATTGGGATAGTAGTCTTAATTTAGAAGAACATTATACAGAAATGGCAAATATCTTTTCTGTAAGTACTCTTGTAATATTAAATAAATTATATAGCTTAAAATATATATCTTATAAAGATTATATTTATTATGTTGAAATTGAACAAAATAAATTTTTAGAATACTCTAGAATTAAGCCAAAAAATAACGGTGGAAGTTTTTATAAAACACTAAAAACTAGAAATGGAACTAATTTTTCTAATGCATTAATAACATCAACTTTAGAAGGTAAAACATTATATAAAGATGCAGCAAACTTATTAAATACAAATTTCTCAAATATAAACAAATTTGCAAAAGAATTAAGGATAATGTAATGAACTTATATCTACTTGATTCAAACATATTTATAGAAGCAAAAAATAGATACTATGGTATGGACTTTTGTCCTGCATTTTGGGATTTTTTAGATGCCCAAATTATCAAAACAAATATAGTTAGCATTAAAGATGTGTATACTGAACTAACAAAAGGTACTGATGACTTAGGTCAATGGATTAAGGAAAGAAAAGATAGTGGTTTTTTTCTACCTGTTGAAGATGAAGAAACACAAATGGAATTTATGAAAATAGTACAATATGTTTCTGATCATTATTCACAAGAAGAAGCCAATAGATTTTTAAATGTAGCAGATCCTTGGCTTATCGCTAAAGCAAAAGTACTAAATGCTACTTTAATTACGCAAGAAGTATTGGCACCATCCAATACAAGAAAAGTAAAAATACCAAATATATGTCAACAATTTGGAGTTAATTTTGCTACACCTTTTAATATGTTAAGAAATTTAGATGCAAAATTTGTACTTTAAAGTATCAATCAACTAGTAAAAAATGATTGGAAACCAATTTTTGAAAATGGTAAAAAAGAAGTTTTAAAATTATAAGAGCAAATTAATAAAACAGATAAAGAGACTGATAGTATGGTTTAAAAGAAGATTTAAAACTACATCCAAAAAGTAAGATGTCTGAAATACATAAAAGAATGGATGATTTAGATATAAGCTATTTAAGAAGAATAGTATATAAAATGAGAGATGAACAAGATTTAGAGTGTGATGGAGAAAAAAAGAATATGGTTTATACAGTGGCAAATAAAAAACAAAAAATAAACAAATAGAAAACAAAATAGATAAAAAGCCTTATTTAAAGGGATTTAGTTTATTTTTTATTTTAAAGATAAGAAAATAAAAATAAATAAAAAGGCTATAAAAATTATAAGACCCTACTATCAAAGGATTTACAGCTATAAATATATGGATTATAAAGCAGTTTTATGAAATATATTGTCAGAATAAAAAAGTGTTGGCACTGCTGACACAATTGAATTTTAAAATCTTTGATAAAATAGAGTTTTATTTTAATGAAATTTTTAACTACATATCATCAACATTATAGTAAAATCTGTTTTATAATATAAAAAAGGAAGATAATAGTGAAACTTCAAGAGATAAATAAAATAGATATTGCTAATAAAAAAGTTTTTATTAGATGTGACTTTAATGTGCCAGTTGATGAGTTTGGAAGTATAACTGATGATAGAAGGATTAAGTCTGCACTAAATACAATTAAATATTGTTTAGATAATGATTGTGCTGTTATAATTGCTTCTCATTTTGGAAGACCAAAAGGTGGATATGAAGATAAATTTTCTTTAAAACCAGTTGCTAAAAGACTTCATAAACTTTTAAAAGAGGAAGTAAAGCTTGCTCCAAATGTTATATGTGATGAAACTATTGCTATGGCAAATGAACTTAAAAGCGGCGAAATAATGCTACTTGAGAATATGAGATTTGAGACAGGTGAAACTAAAAATGATATTGAACTTTCAAAAACCCTTGCATCTTTAGCTGATATATTTATAAATGATGCTTTTGGAGTATCTCATAGAGCGCACGCTTCTGTTGAGGGTATAGCACAACATTTTGATATTGATTCAAAAGCAGCTGGATTTTTACTAGCTCGTGAGATTAAATTTTTCTATCATATTATTGAAGAGCCAAAAAGACCATTTGTATCTATCGTAGGTGGTTCTAAAGTTTCTGGAAAACTTGAAGCACTTTATAATTTAATACCAAAAGTTGATAAAATTATTATTGGTGGTGGTATGGCTTTTACATTCTTAAAAGCTATGGGTCATGAAGTTGGAAACTCTTTGGTTGAAAAGGAGTTGCTTGGTGAAGCTTTAAAAATTATGGAAGAAGCGAAAAAACTAGGTGTAAAATTTTATCTACCAGTTGATGTAATAGCAGCAGAAGCATTTGATGCTGAAGCATTTGCACGAGCAGTTACAGTTCAAGAGATACCAGATAATTGGATGGGACTTGATATAGGACCAGCATCTGCACTACTTTTTTCACAAGCAATAGAGGATGCAAAAACTATTCTTTGGAATGGTCCAATGGGTGTTTATGAGATGGAAAAATTTGCTCGTGGAAGCACAAAACTTTCTCATGCAGTTGCATCTAGCTATGCAACTACTGTTGTTGGTGGTGGAGATACTGCTGATTTAGTAAGAAGAACTGGAGATGAAGATGAGATGAGTTTTATATCTACAGGTGGTGGAGCATCTTTAGAACTAATTGAAGGTAAAGTTTTACCTGGTGTTAAAGCGCTAATTATTGAAAACTAGAATTATAATTTAATGCGAATATTATTAAATGGTGTAGGTAGAATTGGTAAGGCAATTCTACGAATTGCTAATTCTTCTGATACTATTGAAATAGTTGCTATAAATGAATTAAATTCAAATATTGAGAATATTGCTTATTCTATAAACTATGATTCCACTTATGGAAAACTTGAAGATAAGTTTATAGTAAATAATAATTTTATACAAAACAAAAATTCGAAAATTAAAATTTTAAATTATGAAAAGCTAGAAGATATTAACTTTAAATCACTTGGTATTGATATAATTATTGATGCAAGTGGTGCTAAAGTTAATATTAAAAATCTCAAAAAGTTAAGTGTAGATGCTATTTTTCTAACTCATCCAAATAAAAATGCAGATATAAATTTAATTTTAGGTGTTAATGAAAATAGATTAGATACAAATATTCATAAAATAATTTCTACGAGTTCTTGTAATGCAACTGCATTATTGCCTATTTTAAAATTAATTGATGATAATTATGGTATTGAATATGGAGATATATCAACAATACATCCACTATTAAATCATCAAAAAGTTCTCGATAGCAGTTGTATAGGAAGTAAAAATAGAGAAGTTGAATGTAATTTTGAATTTGGTAGAGGTGCAACACAAAATATAATTCCTAGTAAGACTACTACAGTAGATGCTTGTAGTTATATTGTGAATAATATTAATTCAGATATATTATCATCAAGTAGCCTAAGAGTTCCTACTGATACGGTTGGTGCTATAAATGTAACTCTA
Organism: Campylobacterota bacterium; assembly: GCA_034660095.1. Taxonomy (GTDB): domain Bacteria; phylum Campylobacterota; class Campylobacteria; order Campylobacterales; family Arcobacteraceae; genus JAIOSF01. The sequence continues at coordinate 4,793 of JAYEIM010000469.1, forward strand.
TTTACTAAAAAAAATTGTTCAAAAGATGAGTTTCTTAATCTGTGTAAAGAGTACGAGATAAATCAAAAGTTTAATATTTTAATGAATAATTTTGATCCTCTTGTTTCTAGTGATTTTAAAGCTCAAAACTTTACAACTATTTTAGATCATAGATTTACAGATGTAAAACAAAATAAAATGATAAAATTAGTTATATGGTATGACAATGAATGGGGTTATGCTTCTAAAGTTATAGATATGATTAACCTATTTGACAAAGGAAAATAGTTTGGGAATATTTGAATCTATACTTTTAGGGATAATTGAAGGGTTTACCGAGTTTTTACCTATAAGTTCAACAGGACACTTAATAGTTGCTAGTGAAGCTTTGGGAATCGATCAAGATAATGTAACAAAAGCATATGAAGTTATAATACAGTTTGCTGCTATATTAGCAGTTCTTTTGACTTATAGTGATAAGTTTCATCCAAGTAAAATTGAACTTTGGAAAAAGCTAACTTTAGCTTTTATCCCAATAGGGGCAGTTGGGTTTTTATTCTCAACACAAGTAAAAGCAATGTTTGATATCAAAATAGTAGCTATTATGTTTATAGTTGGCGGTGTTATATTTTTGATTGTTGAAAAATTTTATAAAGAGACCGATAAACATATAGATGATGTTGAAAAAGTAAGTTATAAGCAAGCTTTGTGGATAGGGATAGCACAAATAACAGCACTTATACCAGGAACAAGTAGAGCAGGAAGTACAATAATAGGTGCAATGTTAGTAGGTCTTAATAGAAAAGCAAGCGCTGAATTTAGTTTTTTACTAGCATTTCCTGTTATGTGTGCAACTACTGGATATGATATACTTAAACATTATAAAGATTTCACAGATGCAAACTTTTTAGTTTTAGGTATTGGATTTGTAACTGCTTTTATTGTTGCTTATTTAACTATAAAATTATTTTTAGTATTTCTACAACGATTTACTTTTGTTGCATTTGGGATATATAGGATAGTTTTTGGTACAATACTATTAATATGGTTTATCTAAATCTAAAAAAGGTTGAAAATGTTTTATAAGTTTATATTCCCATTGTTATTTATATCTATTCTTGCAGAAGCTAACGATTTTAATACAATAACAACTACTGTATTAAAAAGTGATGTATCTTATATAAATATCAATTCAAATGCAAAAAATACAACAATTTATTTAGATGGTAAATTAATTGGAAAAACACCAATAAAACAACTTAAAGTAACTCCAAATGTAAATATCAAGCTAAAAGCAACGATTGATAAAAAGTATTTTTTAAATAATTTAGAAACAACTATAAGTATAAAAGATCATACAATTCCTACATATACTTTAAACTTTAAAAAAGCAACAGGTACAGTTTTTTTTGTGGGTGCTGATGGTGAACTTTATGTTAATGGTAAATTTCTTAAGAGATTGGATACTCATAACAGAACAACAAAGCTTAAAGCAGAAGATAATATTAAATTTCATATTATCAATGGATATAAAGAGAAAACAATTATTCAAAGTGTTCAAGCCGATGATTTTTTAGAGATACAATATAAATTGATAAATACCCCTTTGGATGTAAGACTATATACTCTTAGTATTGGTAAATTAATGTGGGAAGATACAAAAGAAGCCGCCAACAATGCAACTAACTGGAAGAATGGATTAAAATATTGTAAAGAGCTTGAATTAGGTGGATTTAAAGATTGGAAAATTCCAACAATTAAACAATTAGAATATCTATACGATAAAGATAAAGAAAAAATATATAATGGATTTGGCGGTTCATTTTATTGGTCAAGTGATATATTTCAAGATAAAGCAAAAATTTGGAGTTTTGCTTATGTGAAAGATTTTACAGAAGGTGAAACTAAAAAATCAATATTAGAATTTGAACAAGCAAGAGTTAGATGTGTAAGAGATATACTTTTTAAGCCAGATGCAACTATCGTAATAAAAAAAAATAAAAAAGCCAAATAAAAAAGAAGAATAAAAATATGAGTAAAATAGAACTATTATCTCCAGCAGGAAATTTAGAAAAGTTAAAAATTGCATTTGCTTATGGTGCAGATGCTGTTTATGGTGGAGTTAGTCACTTTAGTTTAAGAATACGAAGTGGAAAAGAGTTCACAATGGAGACTTTTAAAGAGGGGATAGATTATGCTCATTCTTTAAATAAAAAAGTTTATGTAACTATAAATGGATTTCCTTTTAACTCGCAAATAGAACTTCTAAAAAAACATATTGTAAATATTGCAGCACTTGAGCCAGATGCTTTAATAGTTGCAACTCCTGGAGTTGTAATGTTATGTAATGAACTAGCTCCTGGAATTCCTATTCATTTATCTACTCAAGCAAATGTTATGAACTATCTTGATGCAAAAGTTTATTATGATATGGGTGTTAGAAGAATTATTGCTGCAAGGGAGATAAGTTTACTTGATGTAAAAGATATTAAAAAACAACTTCCAGATTTAGAGATTGAGATATTTGTACATGGGAGTATGTGTTTTGCATATTCTGGAAGATGTTTAGTAAGTGCTGTTCAAATGGGAAGAGTTCCAAATAGAGGAAGCTGTGCAAATGACTGTAGATTTGAGTACACTTTATATGCTGGAAATGATGAACATGGGACATTATTTAGACTTGAAGAGGAAGAGGGTATTGGTACATACATCTTTAATGCAAAAGATATGAACTTAGCATCTCATGTAAAAGAGATATATGATAGTGGTGCTGTTGATAGTATAAAAATAGAGGGGCGTACAAAATCACCATATTATTGTGCAGTTACAGCAAATGCTTATTCTATGGCATTAAGAGATTGTGAAAATAACTCTTTTGAGGCACAAAAATATCAAGATGAATTAAATACAACAAAAAATCGTGGATTTACAGATGCGTATTTAGTTCATAAACCTTTTGAAAAAGAGGGTACTCAAAACCACGATTATGCACTAAGTGCTGGTAGCTATGAAGTGAGTGGTTTTGTTTTAGAAAGTGGAGAGTATTTTATGTGTAAATATAAAACTTATCCAGATGAAAGTGTAGAGATATTTTCACCACATAGTAGTATTCTTGAAGAGGTGGATAACGAGATTGGTTCAATATATAAAAACAATGATGGAAAATATTATGTTAAATTCAAAAAGATTATTACAGAGTTAGAAAAAGAATTAGAATCAGTTCATAGTGGAAATACAAATCCAATAAGGTTACCAGGAAGGTTACCATATATGACAATGTTAAGGGTAAAGTCAGATATAGTTGATGTTGAATAATATTAACTATAGTTACCAGTAATATTTTTTACAATATTATGGTAAAATAAATTTTTAAAGAAAAGGATTTTAAGATATGAAAATTATTGCAAGCAACTTTAAAACAAATCATACAAGAAAAAGTACAAAACAGTTTATTGATGATGTAAATAATTATTTACAAGATAATAAAATAGACAACGAAGTGTTAATATTTCCAACAGCTACATCTTTGGATGAATTTGAAACTGTAAAGAATTTATCAGTTGGAGTTCAAAATGCTTATAATGTTAATAATGGTTCATTTACAGGTGAAATTGGTACAGATCAACTTGATGAATTTGGTATAAAAACAATTTTAATTGGTCATAGTGAAAGACGGCATAAGCTTGGTGAATCACAAAAAGATATTGCATTAAAGTATAATTACTACAAGTCTTTAGGGTATAAAATAATCTACTGCATCGGTGAACCTTTAGAGGTAAAAGAGTTAGGATTAACAGAAACTCTTGGATATATTTGGGAACAGTTTGATGGTATAGATTTAAATTATGACAATTTAATTTTAGCCTATGAACCTGTATGGGCAATAGGTACAGGAGTAGTTGCAGAAGTTGAAGATATAACAAAAATTCATAAAAAAATAAAGAAAAAAATTGATAAACCACTTCTTTATGGTGGAAGTGTAAAACCTTCAAATTTAGAAGAGATTTTAAATATAGAAAATGTAGATGGTACTTTAATAGGAACATCTTCTTGGGTGGTTGAAGATTTTAAAGAGATGATAAACATAACGAATAAAAATAAAGCAGGAGAATAGATATGATAATGAAGGGTAAAAAAGGTGTAATTCTTGGAATTGCAAACAATAAATCAATAGCATATGGTATAGCAAAACAATGTCAAGCACAAGGTGCCGAAATAGCAATAACATTTTTAAATGAAAGATTTGAAAAAAAGTTAGCTCCAATAGCAGAAGATTTAGGATGTGGTGCAAAATTATATCCATGTGATGTAAGCAAACCAGAAGAGATTGTTGCACTAAAAGAATCTTTAGAAAAAGATATGGGTCAAATAGATTTTGTAGTTCATTCTATCGCATTTGCTCCAAAAGATGGACTTACTGGAAGATTTTATGATATTCCTAAGTCATCTTTTGATATTGCTATGGATATATCTGTTTATAGTTTGATTGAAATTGTAAGAGAGTTAAAACCAATTATGAGTGATAGTTGTTCTGTGCTTACTTTATCATACTATGGTGGAGTAAAATATATACCAAATTATAATTTAATGGGTGTAGCAAAAGCAGCACTAGAGATGACGGTAAAATATCTTGCTGAAGATTTAGGTCAAGATGGAATAAGAGTAAATGCAATCTCTGCAGGACCTATTAAAACTTTAGCTGCTTCTGGAATTGGTGAATTTAGTTTTATGTTAAAATGGAATGCCGCTCATGCTCCAATGAAAAAGAATGTAACAACCACAGATGTTGGAAATAGTGGTATGTATCTATTGTCTGATTTGTCTGCTGGTGTTACTGGTGAAATTCATTATGTTGATGGTGGATACAATATTATGGGTATGCCTGCTGTTTCATTTAATGAAGAGGGGAAGCAAACAATCGCCTGGAATGGTGAAACACGTTAAGAAAAAGTGAATAGTTTCACTTTTTTAGTGTTTCACGAGATTTAGTTGTGTAAAAGAAATCTATGATTTCGTCTTTACACCTAAAGCTCAGAGGAAAAATAAAATATTTCTTCTTCCTTGATTTCACTCAAAAATATAATACTCTAAAACTATTTTTCTGAGGAATAATAATTAAAAAACAGTTTTATAACACTAAATAGCTAGTCAAAAATGCTGCAGCCGCAGCTCCCATATGTGGTACACCATATAAAAATGCTGCAAATACTTTGATAAGTAAACTTTTTTTCAATTTTATTAAAAATATTACAACTGAACCAAGTGCTGTAGTTCCAAATATGTATAGTAATGCATGCATTAATCCGTAAGATGGATCGTAACTTGCTATTGCTAAAATCAATGTTAAAACATAAGATACAACACCAAAAGCAACTGCATTGTTGATAGTATTGTATTTTTGAAATTTTTCATTTATATTGTCTGCTTCAATGTCAGAATTTTTGTTTGATTCTATAGCTCGAAGTTCAAATACAAAAAAAGCGATTAGTGATAATATCACTCCAACTGGTATAATAATAATTAATATATCCATAATAATCTCCTATAATTAAAAGTTATGAAAGTATAATCCTTTTAATCTGTTGTATTTATTAAATAAAAAAAGTAATAATATAATTTATGACACTCTTTTAAATTGCTAAAAAACTATTAATTAGATAATAACTCAAATTTAGCTATTATATCTCTTAATTAAAATAAAAGAGAAAAAAGAATGGCAATAAATTTTAAAGAGTTAGCAAACAAATATCAAACACCATATTATGTTTATGATTTTGATCATATAACAAAACAATACAATGAACTAAAAGAAGCTTTTAAAGCAAGAAAATCATTAATATCATATGCAGTAAAAGCAAATTCTAACTTAAGTGTAGTTAAACATCTTGGGGATCAGGGTAGCGGAGCTGATTGTGTAAGTATTGGTGAAGTAAAAAGAGCTTTAAAAGTTGGAATTCCAAAATATAAGATTATTTTTTCAGGTGTTGGAAAAATTGATGATGAGATAAGGGAAGCTTTAAGACTTGATATCTTGATGATAAATGTGGAAAGTGAAGCGGAACTTCATAGAGTAGAGTTAATGGCACAGGAATTAGATAAAATTGCAAGAATATCTGTTAGAGTAAATCCAAATGTAGATCCTAAAACCCATCCATATATCTCTACAGGGCTTCATGAAAATAAGTTTGGTGTAGATATAAATACCGCAAAAAGGATGTATATTTTTGCTAAAAACAGTAAAAATCTTGAGCCAATAGGTATCCATCTTCATATTGGTAGCCAGCTTACTGAGTTAGCACCTATAAAAGAATCGGTAAATATTATGGCAGATTTGGTTAGAAATATAAAATCTGCACTTAAAATTGAGCTTTCATTTTTTGATGTTGGTGGTGGACTTGGAATTGTTTATGACAATGAAACACTAATAGATACTTATGAATATGCGCAAGTTATTATGGATAGTTTATTTGGACTTGATATAACAGTAGTTTGTGAACCAGGTCGTTTTCTAGTTGGTAATAGTGGTACATTTGTTACAAAAGTTTTATATGAAAAAGTAAATGGTGATAAAAGATTTGTAATAGTAGATGGTGCTATGAATGATCTTCTCCGTCCTGCTTTATATAATACTGAACACAAAATGGAAGTATTAAATAAAAATGATGAAAAAACTATTTGTAATGTTGTAGGACCTATATGTGAAAGTGGTGATTTTTTTGCAAAGAATATAGAACTTCCTAAGACTGAACACAATGATTTAGTTACAATTCATAGTGCTGGTGCGTATGGATTCACAATGGCAAGTAACTATAATACAAGAGGAAAGGTTGCAGAGATTGCAATTGAAAATGGGAAAGATAGACTTATAAGACGACGAGAAGTTTTTGAAGATCTTATTTCTCATGAGATAGAATATCTATAAAAGGAACTACTATGCAAAATGAAGCAGAACAACTAAAAATTTTAAGAGATACTTTAGACAATATAGATGATGAAGTATTAAAACTTTTAAATAAAAGAATGGAAACTGTTCATAAGGTGGGGGAAGTAAAAGCTCAAAGTGGCGGAGCAATTTATCGACCAGAGAGAGAAAAATCAATTATTGATAGACTTGAAGATCAATCAAAAAAAGCAAATGGAAGTTTAAATAGAGTTGCAATAGAAGCTTTGTTTTTAGAGATATTTGCTATAAGTAGAAATCTTGAATTACCTGAAAATATTGCATATCTTGGTCCCGAGGGTAGTTTTACCCATCAAGCTGCGGAGAGTCGTTTTGGTGCTATGAGTGCGTATCTATCTGTTGGTTCTATAACTGGAGTATTTAGAGAAGTTGCAAACGGAAAAGCAAAATTTGGCGTAATCCCTATAGAAAATAGCAGCAATGGAATAGTAAGCGATACTGTCACTTGCTTTAATGATTTTGATTTAAAAATTATTGCAGAAGTTATGGTAGATATTCATCATACATTAGCTTCTACTGTTGATAGTGTAAAAGATATAAAAAAGATCTACTCAAAAGATATTGCTATTGAACAATGTCATAATTTTTTAGCTGATTTAGGCTTAGATGAGGTAGAATTAATACCAGTAGAATCTACAGCAAAAGCAGCAAAAATAGCTGTAAATGAACCAAATAGTGCTGCAATTTGTTCCCATGTTGGGGCAAAGATGTATAATCTTCCAATATTGTTTGAAAATATAGAAGATAAAGGCAATAATCGCACAAGGTTTTTAATAGTTTCAAATTTTGAAAATGGGCAAAGTGGAGATGATAAAACTTCAATTTTAGTTCAATTATCAAACGAAGCTGGAGCATTAGTTGGCTTTTTAAATGATTTTGATAAAGCAAGTATAAACTTAACTAAAATAAAATCACATATTGTTGAGGGTGTATCAACATTTTTTATAGAATTTAATGCACATAAAGATGATAAAACAGTAAGTGATATATTTAAAAAATATGAAAAAGAGATAAAATTTCTTGGAAGTTATGTAAGGGAGTCAGATGACATTTAATAAAGTTTTAGATGATGTAAAGATTTATGAAGCGGGAAAACCAATTGAGTTGGTTGTTAGAGAATATGGAGTAGATCCTAAAGATATAATTAAACTTGCTTCAAATGAGAATCCATATGGAACAAGTCCAAAAGTTGTAAAAAAATTAGAAGAGGTTGCTTCTAATGCTTTTGTTTATCCTGATGATTCTATGTATGAGTTAAAAGAGGCATTAGCAAATAAATTTAATGTAGATGAATCTAATGTGATAATTGGTGCAGGTTCAGATCAAGTAATAGAGTTTTGTATCCATGCGAAGTGCGATAGTAATTCTAAAATACTTATGGCAAAAACAACGTTTGCTATGTATGAAATTTACGGTAAACAAACTGGTGCAACTATACTTAAAACACCAAGTGATCAACATAATTTAGATGAGTTTAGAGAGATTTATAAAACTCAAGGTGCTGATATAATTTTTTTATGTTTACCAAATAACCCATTAGGTGAATGTTTGGATGCTAAGGATGTATATGATTTTATTGATGAGGTAGATAAGAATACTTTAGTAGTACTTGATGGAGCATATCAAGAGTTCGCTACTTATAAAGATGGTAAAAAAAGCATAAATCCACAAGATGTAATTCAAAAGTATTCAAATGTTATCTATCTTGGAACTTTCTCAAAAGCTTATGCTCTAGGTGGTATGAGAGTAGGCTATGGAATTGCTCAATTAGATATAATAAATAGTCTTTATAAGTTAAGACCACCTTTTAATATTACAACTCCAACATTAGCAGGTGCAATTGAGGCACTTAAAGATGAAGAGTTTGTAGATAGTTGTATAGTTAAAAACTTTGAACAGATGAAAAAATATGAGGAGTTTGCTGACTCTAAAGGCTTTAAATATATCCCCTCTTATACTAATTTTATAACAATCTATTTAGGTGAATATATATCAAAAGATATTGCTCAAAAGTTATTGGAAAAAGGTGTTATTGTCCGAGATATGACAGGGTATGGTTTCAATGCTATTAGAATTACAATTGGAACTCAAGAGCAAAACAGAAGAGTATTTGAAGTATTGGATTCTGTACTTTAATGAAAAAAGTTTATTATGGATATGAAGAGTGCTTAGATGACTGTAGAGTTTTAATACCACAAATAAAAAAGTATAATCCAGATGCAATGATTGCAATTGCAAGAGGTGGGTTGGTTCTAGGACATCTTTTAAGTGAAGCTTTAGAGACAAGAGAGATATATAGTTTGAACTCTATCCATTATGATGGAACTAAAAAACTTGATACTTTTGAGATATTTAATATTCCAGATCTAAGCAGAAAACATAAAGTTGTTTTAATAGATGATATTGTAGACAGTGGTGAAAGTATGGTTGAAATTATAAAAATTTTAAAAGAGAAATATCATCACTGTGAATTTAAAATAGCAACAGTTTTTTATAAACCAACAGCACTAATCCAACCAGATTTTACCGTAAAAGAAGCAAAAGATTGGATAGAATTTTTTTGGGAAATTGATCTGTTAGAAAAGAAATAATATATGAATATAAAAGATAAAAATATAGAAGAGCTAAATATAGTAGCTCAAAGTATAAGAGATAGAATTATAGAGGTAGTTTCAGTTAATGGCGGACATTTTAGTTCAACATTGGGAGCTGTTGAATTAACTATAGGTATGCATAAAGTATTTGATAGTCAATCAGATCCTTTTATATTTGATGTTTCACATCAATGTTACCCTCATAAACTTTTAACTGGACGATGGGAAGAGTTTAGTAATTTAAGACAATTTAAGGGGCTTAGTGGTTTTACTAAACCGAAAGAATCTAAAGCTGATTATTTTGTGGCAGGACATAGTTCAACTTCAATTTCACTTGCAGTTGGAGCTGCAAAAGCTGCGAAATTAGAAGATAATGGAAAAGTACCTGTTTTGATGATTGGTGATGGCTCTATGACAGCTGGTATGATATATGAAGCATTAAATGAGCTTGGAGATTTAAAACTCCCTGTAGTAATTATTTTAAATGACAATGAGATGTCTATAGCTAAACCAATTGGAGCAATTAGTAAACATTTAAGTAAGCTTCTTGCTGGTAAATTTTATCAAGGATTTAGAGATAAAGTTGATCATATTGTTACAAACTATATGCCAAAAGGTACAGATTATATAGCTAAAAGAATTGAAGAGAGTATGAAGCTTATCACTCCTGGTATTATATTTGAAGAGATGGGAATAGATTATATTGGTCCTATTGATGGACATGATATAGAAGAGATTATAGATACTTTGAAACTTGCTAAAAACTTAGGAAAACCTGTAATAGTTCATGCAAAAACAACAAAAGGGAAAGGGTATCCTATCGCAGAAGGTCATCATGAACATTGGCATGGTGTTGGACCTTTTGATATAGAAACCGGAGAATTTTATAAAAAAGAGGGTGCTAAGTCTGCAACAGCTGTTTTTAGTGATGCCTTGTATGAGTTAGCTTTAAAAGATGAAAAAGTTGTTGGAGTAACGGCTGCAATGCCAAGTGGTACAGGTATAGATAAACTAATCAAAGAGTTTCCAGATAGATTTTGGGATGTAGCGATTGCTGAACAACATGCAGTTACATCAATGGCTGCTATGGCAAAAGATGGATTTAAGCCATTTGTAACTATATATTCAACTTTTTTACAAAGAGGATTTGATCAAATTATTCATGATGTTTGCTTGATGAATCTTCCAGTAACATTTTGCATCGATAGAGGTGGAATAGTTGGAGCAGATGGGGAAACACATCAAGGGCAATTTGATATAAGTTTTTTAAGATTTTTACCAAATATGACACTTTTTGCACCAAGAGATTCAAAAACATTAGAGTATTCTTTAGAATTTGCTAAAGATTTTAATAGTCCATGTGCAATTAGATATCCAAGAGGTGCTTTTGATGAACTAAATTTCAAACCAACAAAATTTGAGTTGGGATGTGGTGAAGTATTGCAAAATGGAAAAAGTGATATTGTTTTTATAGGATATGGTGCAGGAGTTAGTCGTGCTATAAAAACAGCTAATTTATCAAATCAAGATATAACAATAGTAGATTTAAGATTTGTTAAACCTATAGATACAGAGCTTTTAAAAGAGTTATCAACAAAAACTAAAAAATGGTATATATTTAGCGATAGTCAAAAACAAGGTGGAGTTGGAAGTGCAATCTTAGAATTTATAAGTGATGAAGATTTGGATATAAAACTAAAGACATTTGAGTATGAGGATGTTTATATACAACATGGGGATACAAAATTACTTGAAGAGGAATTAGGTATTTTACCAGAACAGCTGGTAAGAAAAATTATTTAAAATAAACTATCTAAAATAATTAGTACTAAAAATACAATACCAAGATATCCATTTATTGTGAAAAAAGCTTTATCTATTTTTTTGAAATCTTTATTTACTAAAATATGTTCATAGATAAGCATTGCGGCGCTTAAAGATACAGCTAAATAGGCAAAAGAACCTAAGTCTGCTTTTATAACAAATATAGACCAAAAAAGAATAGTCCAAGTATGTAAAACCTGTGAAAACTTCATAGTTTTCTCTACTCCAAACTTAGATGGAATTGAGTGAAGACCAAGTTTTTTATCTACTTCTATATCTTGCAAAGAGTAAAGTAGATCAAATCCAGCTACCCAAAACATAACACCAACAGCTAAATATATAGACCATAATGTGATAGTTTCACTTACGGCTACAACTCCTGCAATTGGGGCAAGTCCTAGAGACACTCCAAGAATTATATGAGCCAATGCTGAAAATCTTTTAAAGTATGAATAGCTTGCTACAATTAGTAAAATAGGTATAGAGAGCTTTAATGCTAACTCATTTACAAAGTAAGCAACAACAATAAATCCCAAACCATTAAGAGCAGTAAAAATTAATATTTGCATTGGATTTATTCTCCCATCAACTGATGGACGATTTATAGTTCTTGGATTTAAAGCATCGATATCTCTATCTAAATATCTATTAAATCCCATTGCAAAATTTCTAGCACTTAGAGCTGCTAGTGTACCTAATAATAAAAGTTGCCATCCAAACCAGCCATCTGCAGCTACAATCATAGCAATAAATATAAAAGGTAGTGAAAATATGGAGTGTTTGAACATTACTAGTTCGTTAAAATCATTTAAAATTTTTAATATTTTATTTTGCATAGCAATTCCCCTCGGTCATCATAAGGGGGATTTTACTATAATATGCTTTATAATACCAAGTCAAACAATAAAAAAGGGATTTTTTGTATAAAGAGATAGCAATTATAGCACCAACAGCATCAGGAAAAACAAAACTTTCTATATCTTTGGCAGATAAGTTAAATGCAGTTATTTTATCTCTGGATAGTTTAGCTATTTATAAAGAAATTGATATTGCATCTGCTAAGCCAACTATAAAAGAGCGTCAAGGTATTATTCATTTTGGAATAGATAAAATTTTGCCAAATGAAAATTATGATGTTATTGAGTTTATTCAAGAGTATGAAAAAGCTAAACAATATGCACAAAACAATAATAAAAATTTAATAATTGTTGGTGGCACTGGGTTCTACCTAAAATCTATGATAGATGGACTATCAAAAGTACCAAAAATTTCACAAAAAACTAGAGATATTGTAAGAGATGAGTTAAAAAATATAAATAAAATTTATGAGTATTTAATGAGTATTGATAAGAATTATATGAGTAATATATCAAAAAATGATAAATATAGAGTAGAAAAAGCATATGAACTATATTTAGAAACAAATATGATACCTAGTGAATTTTTTGAGTCAAATAAACCAGAAGCAATTATAAAAGATATAGATATTTATGAGATAGAAACAGATGTAGAAATTTTAAGAGATAGAATAAAACAAAGAACAAATAAAATGATTTTAGATGGTATTGTTGATGAAGTTATATCTCTGGAACAAAAATATTCAAGGGGGTCAAATTGTATGAGTTCTATTGGAATAATTGAAACATTTGAATATCTTGATGGAAAAATAGATAAAAAACAATTATCTGAACTTATATCTATCCATACTGCACAATTAGCAAAAAGGCAAAGAACTTTTAATAAATCACAATTTAAAAATGTATATAAAAATAAATTGGAAAATCTAGAAAGTAAAATAATTTCCACTTTTTAATTTGTTTATTCTTGTGTGGTACTTAATCCCCTTTTATAGTTAAAATTGTTCCATATTGTTACATATCAACTATCTTCTATCATGGTAATAATACCACTTGTAAGTTAACCTTTAATTATAATTAGGTATTATTGGTTCAATTACTGTCAGCTATTTATCTAAAAATAGGATTAGACAAAAAGGGGAAAAAATGGAACATATGGATTTTGCACATCCTTATTTCGGTGCATTTGTTATGTTTGTATTAACATTTGGTGCATTTTTTGCGACAACAATGTTGTCAAGATTAGTTGGTGGAAAGCTAGCTAGAAAAGATACAGAAAAATTAAAGTGTACACTTTATGAGTGTGGACCTGAGGTTACAAAACAACCAAATACAATTTCTGCACAGTTTTATCTAATGGCGTTATTATTTATTTTATTTGATGTGGAGATTGTATTTATGTTTCCATGGGCTGTAGATTATAAAGTACTGGGTTGGTTTGGCTTTATTGAGATGATTTTATTTATCATATTATTAACTATTGGATTTATATACGCATGGAAAAAAGGAGCGCTTGAATGGCACAGCATAAAGTAAACTATTTACAAGATGGTGGGGAAGCAATAAAGCTTACTACTGTTGATAAAATAGTAAATTTTGGACGAAGTAATTCACTTTGGCCTATGACTTATGGATTGGCTTGTTGTGCTATTGAGATGATGGCAGCGGGTGGTTCTAGATTTGATTTTGATAGATTTGGTACTATTTTTAGAGCCTCTCCTAGACAATCTGATGTTATTGTTGTTGCAGGAACGCTTACAAAGAAACATGCAGAATTTATGAGAAGATTATACGATCAAATGCCTGATCCTAAATGGGTTATATCTATGGGTAGTTGTGCAAATACTGGTGGTATGTTTAATACATATGCAACAGTTCAAGGTGTTGATAGAGTAGTTCCTGTAGATATTTATCTACCAGGTTGTGCCCCACGACCTGAAACATTACAATATGCATTGATGATGTTACAAAGAAAAATAAGAAGAGAGCCAGCAGGTATGGCTCAAAGAGCAAAGAGGTTAATATAATGAGAGCATATAAACCAAAAGATGATGTACAGGCAAAATCATATTATAGTGATAGATTTTATGTTACTCCAACTTTAGCAAAAAAATCAACTTTTTCAGATTCAGTTTTTAGTGAAGATGTTTCAAGTTTATCAAATAAGGTTGAAGTAGTTGAATCATATATTCAAGCTGATCACTTAGTTATTATTATAAATTCATCTGATAATGTTGAAGCTATTAAACATCTTAAAGAGATAAGAGCATACGACTTTATGATGGAACTTACTGCAGTTGACTATTTAGCTACAAGAGGTGGATTTGAAGTTATTTATGAGATGTTGTCAACAACAAAACATAAAAGAATTAGAGTTAAAGCATTTATAAAAGATGGACAAGCTATTCAAACAGTTGAACCTTTATTTAGAATGGCAAATTGGTCTGAGCGAGAGATGTTTGATATGTATGGTGTAGTTGCAAATAATCATTCAAATTTAAAAAGAATTCTTATGCCTGATGATTGGCAAGGACATCCTCTTTTAAAATCATATCCAATGCAAGGTGATGAGGCAGCTTCATGGTATGAAGTTGATAAAATTTTTGGAGAAGAAGCCCGAGAAATTGTTGGACCAGAATTAAGAGATGCGGCATGTGTTGATAGATATGATACAAATAGATTTTCAAGACTTGGTCATGAAGTTCAAAAGGGTGTTGATATTACCCAGAATGAACCTGATACTCCTATTAGATATCAAGAAGAGGGTGGAGTTCAATTATTTGGTAAGAAATTAGTTACACCATTTGATGAGATTGAAACTACAATCTTGAAAGAGAGAAAATAGATGCAAGTTAAAAATAGATTAAAACCTTTCTTTGAAAATATTACTTTTGAGAGAGAAGATAATACAATGGTGGTTAACTTTGGACCACAACATCCATCAGCTCATGGTCAGCTTAGATTGATGCTAGAGCTTCAAGGTGAAGAGGTTGTAGTTGCCTATCCAGATGTAGGGTATCTTCATAGAGGTATTGAAAAAATGGGTGAAAATCAAATATATAATGAGTTTTTACCTACAACTGATAGAATGGATTATATTGCAAGTGCATCAAATAACTATGGTTATGCACTTGCAGTTGAAAAACTAATTGGTGTTGAAGTACCTAGAAGAGCTGAAGTGATTAGAACTATGCTTTTAGAGTTAAATAGAATTATTTCTCATCTGTTTTGGCTTGCAACTCATGCACTAGATGTTGGAGCTATGTCGATCTTTCTTTATGCATTTAGAGAAAGAGAATTTGCAATGGATTTAATGGAAGATTATTGTGGAGCAAGACTTACGCATAGTGCCATTAGAATTGGTGGTGTACCACTAGATTTACCATCAACTTGGATTGCAGATTTAGAAAAGTTTATGGTTACTCTTGAGGGTCAAATAAAAATCTATGAAGGTTTATTAACTGAAAATAGAATTTGGAGAATGAGACTAGAAGATGTTGGTATTATTACACCTAAAGCTGCAAGAGATTGGGGTGTAAGTGGTGTAGCTTTAAGAGGAAGTGGAATAAAATGGGATTTAAGAAAAGAGATGCCTTATGGAATTTATCCTGAGTTAGATTTTGATATTCCTGTTGCTGATACTTGTGATAGTTACGGAAGATATAAATGTGCAATGGCAGAGATGTATGAATGTACAAAAATATTAAAACAACTTATCCCTATGTATAAAGAATCAGACACTCAACTTATGGCAAATGCACCTCAATATATATCTTGTACAAAAGAGGAGATGATGACTCAAAATTACTCTTTAATGCAACATTTTGTTCTTGTAACTCAAGGTATGAGACCGCCTGTAGGTGAAGTTTATGTAGCTACAGAATCTCCAAAAGGGGAATTAGGTTTTTATATAGTAAGTGATGGTTCACCATATCCATACAAGCTTAAATGTAGAGCTCCTAGTTTTTGGCATACGGGAATCTTAGCAGATATATTACCTGGCTGTCAATTAGCAGATGTTGTTACAATTATTGGTAACCTAAATATTGTATTTGGGGAGATAGATAGATAATGAAACGATATGACTTAAGAGAATTAAAAACAGAATTTATGCCTAGATTAGTAGAGATTATGGAAAAAGAAATTTCTGATGGAGAAAATGGTATTTTTCTTTTTGAAATAGGAGATTTTTCACCTATTCAAGCTACAGCAGATTTAGTAAAAGAACATAAATGGACTTTAATGAACTCATTAAAATTTAATGAAGTTGATTGGACAATAGTTGTTAAAAAAGAGCAATCTCCTGTTGAAACTGTAGAATCAGAAGAAACAGAAGAAAATAAATAGGCTTTTGAGGATAAAATTTGAGTAAAGTATATTTTTCTAATTGGCAAGGTGAAGTTGTAGATAATAGAGGTGTTGCTCTTGATGAGTGGGCTGAAACCTCTACAAAATTTCCTATCAATTATAATAAAGAGTTATCAACAAAAGCATTTGTAGGTTGGGATGGTTTTGCACTATTTCAAGAGGATGTAGATGTTGTAAAACTTGCTTTAAATTATGCACGGCAATATCAAGAGTATAGTGAAGCTTGTGGAAAATGTACACCTGGTAGATGGGGTGGACAAATCCTTTATGATATGCTAGATAAAATAGCAAGAGGGGAAGGTGAGTATAGTGATCTTGAACATATCAAAGAGATAAGTTCAACTATGACAACAACTTCTAAATGTGAAATAGGTAAAACAGTACCAGTTCCTATTTTAGGGATGATTGAATCTTTTGAAGATCAATTTAAAGTATTAATAAAAAATAAAACAAAATCACCATGGTATGATTTAGATGATGAAAAATATATAGCAAATGTTACAGCTCCATGTACAGATATGTGTCCATCGCATGTTGATATCCCTGGATATATAGAGGGTGTAAGGGAGTATGATTTTGAAAATTCTTTAAAATCTACAAGACAAACTATGCCATTGGCACATGTTTGTGGAAGAGTTTGTCCACATCCATGTGAAGATGCTTGTAGAAGAACAAATCTTGATGAAGCTATATCTATTATGGAACTTAAAAGAATTGGTGCAGATTATGAAACAGATCATGAGCTAGAATGGTTTCATCCTACTAAACCCAAAAAGCCAAGAAATGATGGTAAAAGAATAGCAATTATTGGAGCAGGTCCTGCTGGATTGACTGCTGCATATTATCTTGGACTTGAGGGAATTGCATGTACAATTTTTGAAGAGTTACCAGTACTAGGTGGTGAGGTTGCTGTTGGTGTTCCTGAATATAGAATGCCAATAGATAAATACAATAAAGATATTCAATTAGTAGAAGATTTAGAGTGTGTTGAGATTATAACAAACCATAGAGTAGATGCAAATAGATTAAAAGAGATTGTTGAAGAGTTTGATGCAACTATGTTAGGTTTTGGTGCTAGATTATCTAAGGCTATTAGATGTGGAAATGAAAATACCGATATGAAAGGTTACTGGGGTGCTATAGAGATGCTTGATAAAGTAAACTTATGGCATAAATATCGAATTGGATCTCCTGCAATGGAAGATTTAAAAGGTAAAACAGTAGTTTGTGTTGGTGGTGGATTTACATCTATGGATGTTGTAAGATGTTCAATAAGAGAGGGAGCAAAACGGGTAGTTATGCTTTATCGACGAGATGAAAAAACTATCATTAGAAATACAACTTTAGAAGAATATACTGAGGCTGTTGAAGAGGGTGTAGAGTTTATTTTTCATAGTGCAATCCAAGAATTAACAGATGAAGATGGGCAATTGAAATCTTTAATTGTTAATAAGTATGAACTAGTGCCATGTCCAGATGGTGGAAGAGCACAACTTGTAAAAATAGAAGGTGCTGATGAAGTTATAGAGTGTGACTTTGTTATACCTGCTGTATCTCAAGCACTTGATACTCAAATATTACCCCAAGAGTGGGAACTTAAGATGACATCTTGGAACTCAATTCAAACAAATGGTAAAGATTATATGACAAGCAAAGAGGGTCTTTTTGCTGCTGGAGATTGTGAATATGGTCCTATGACTATAGTAAATGCAGTTGGTCAAGCAAAAAGAGCAGCTTCTGTAATGTCTAGATATATTTATGATGGTAAACTTGACTTATTAGATGAAGAGATTATGGAAGATCATATGAATCGTTTAAAAGTTTACAATAAAAAAGAGAAAATTACTAACTGGATGCCTGGACTACCTCGTGAAGAGAGTGAAAAAGTGGCAACTGAGATTAGAAAAGATAATAATGTTGAAGTAAATCTTGGATTTACAGCAGATGAAGCTGCTGCAGAGGCGGAAAGATGTATGAGATGTTATTATCTTGGGATGGTAGCGGTATGAGTGAACGAATAATACATAGAGGTAAAGTTGTTACAATAAGTATTGATGGTAAAACTTGCACAGGTTACTTTGGTCAAACTATTTTAGAGATAGCAAGAGAAAATGATATATACATCCCAACAATGTGTTACTTGACAAAAGTATCGCCAATAACTGCATGTAGAATGTGTGTTGTTGATGTAGAGGGTGTTGATGGAACTGTTTTATCTTGTCAGGAAAAAGCTGTTGATGGTGCTGTTATAGAAACTAACAATGATGAACTATTTAGGCATAGACAAAATATTATGAAGATGTATGATGTAAATCATCCGTTACAATGTGGTGTTTGTGATAAAAGTGGTGAGTGTGATTTACAAAATAAAACTTTAGAATTTAATGTATCGTCACAAGAGTTTGCTGCTAAAGATTTAAATAGAAAGAAAAAAAGTTGGGGTATTTTAGGATATGATCCATCTTTATGTATCATGTGTGAAAAATGTGTACATACATGTAATGAAGTTATAGGTTCAGCTGCACTTTATATTAAGCCAGGTGGCTATAAATCAACAATTGATATTAAATATTCAAGATGTGAGCAATGTGGAGATTGTATCTCTGTTTGTCCTGTTGGGGCATTGGTCTCAAATGAGTTTAAATATACTGCAAATGCATGGGAAGCAGATAAAATACCAGCTTCTTGTGCACATTGTTCTAGTGGATGTGGTCAGTATTATAATGTAAAAGCTGTAGGAAGTGCTGATCCATTTGCAAAAGAGATCACAAGAGTAACAAATGACTATGAATTTGCTTCTTTATGTGGTGCAGGTAGATTTGGATTTGAATTTGAAAATAAATCAAGTGGAAAAGATGCTAAAGCTTTTAAAAATGCAATAGAAGCAATAAAAACTGCTGATGCATTAAAATTTAACTCTTATATTACAAATGAAGAGGCTAAACTACTTCAACTGTTAAAAGAGAAAACTGGTATTAAACTTATCAATGAAGATGCTAAAAACTATCAAAACTTTTTAAATACTTACAGTGAAGTAACTGGAAATAGTTTATATACAAGTGATGTTTCAGGTATTCAACAAAGTGATATGATGATTATGTTAGGAACTAGAATAAGTAGAGATAATCCTGGTGTAAAATACGCTGTAAATATAGCTACTAAAAAACAAAGAGCACAATTTATCTATATGCATCCTATTGATGATATTGCATTGCAAAATAAATATACACAATTTGTAAAATATGAAGCTGGAAGTGAAGAGGGTGTTATTGCACTGCTTGCAAGTTACCTTTTAAGTGATATGCCAGAACAATATAAAGAATATTTTGATGATTTAGATATTGGGTATTTAAGTGGTGAAACTTCAGTTGGTGAAGAGGAGTTAGAGTCAATTGTTAAAAAGATGATAAGACGAAAAAATAAAACTCTAATTATTGGTGAAGATATATATGGACATCCAAATGCAAATAATATTGCTAAAATGGTTGGTTTAATTGATAAGTTTACAGACTTTAATGTAGTTCTTATCCCTTCACAAACAAACACATTAGGTGTAAGTTTAATTTGTGACTTAGATGATACAAATAGTGTAATAGAAAAAACTGTTGGATACAATGAATTAGGGGATTTTACTATTAGTGATAATGGTTCAGGTGACTTACAAGTACCAGCTCTTAATCAGCAAGAGGGAACATTTGTAGATTTAAGCAAACGCGTTATAAATACAAATGCAGCACTAAATTTTGATGGGTATTGTTTAAATGATATTATAAATGAATTTTTAGAATTTAAAGTAAAATATACAGTTGATTATACTTCTATTTTACCTGTAAACAAAGGCTTCAAATCTATAGAATTTGATAAACTAGGAAATGGATATGATAAATATGGAGTTGATTTAAGGGGTTACGCTCTCGTTCCCAAGCTCCAGCTTGGGAACAAGTCTAGTGATGTTGTTTTAGATGAAGTGGAAGATATAAATACATACAATGGTACAGTTATTTATAGATGTGAGCCGTTACACCATTTCAATAAAAATACAGCAAAATCATTACTTCTTCAATCAAACAATGGATTAAGAGGAAGTGCAGGGTTTGCAACAGCAGCAAAAATAAAAGATGGTGATACTGTTGAGATAACTTATGATGGTATCACTACAACTAAAAAGTTTAAAATAGATAGTACTATAAAAGGTACAATTGCACTTTATCCTACTTATGATGATGGATTAAAACACGATTTAATCCCAACAGGGTATAGATTTAAACAAGTAAAAATTCTAAAGGTTGGTACATAATGGATAATATGATAAATATAACTATTGATGGTAAACAATGTGAAGCAAAAGAGGGTGAGTTCATACTAAATGTAGCTAGGGCAAATGATATATTTGTTCCAGCTATTTGTTATCAAACTAAATGTTCACCAACTTTAGCTTGTAGACTATGTTTAGTAGAAGCAGACGGAAAGCAAGTATATGCTTGTAATGCAAAATCTAAAGATGGTATGAATATCACAGTAGATACTCCAAATATTGAGAAAGAGAGACGAGCTATAATGGAAGTTTACGATGTAAACCATCCATTGCAGTGTGGTGTTTGTGATCAAAGTGGAGAGTGTGAACTTCAAAACTATACTTTATATATGAATGTTGATAAGCAAAACTATACAGTAAGAGATGTTCATAGACCAACTTCTGACTGGGGAGTGATGAAATATGACCCAGGTTTATGTATAGTTTGTGAAAAGTGTGTAACTGTTTGTAAAGATATGATTGGTTCAAATGCTCTTGGAACTGTAAAAAGAGGAGCAGATGCACTTAGTGCAGATTTTAAAGCAAATATGCCAAAAGATGCTTATGCCATGTGGAATAAACTTAATAAAAATCTTATAGGTTTTGAAGAAGATAAGTGTATAGATTGTGGTGAATGTATAGCTGTTTGTCCTGTTGGTGCATTAGTTAGTACTGATTTCCAATACAAATCAAATGCATGGGAACTTACAAAAATTCCTGCTTCAAATCCATTTAGTTCAGATTGTGCACTTATGTATTATGAAGTTAAACAATCAAGTATCACTGAAAATACAGAACAAAATATCTATAGAGTTACTAATGATTCACATTATACATCTTTAAATGGTGCTGCTAGATTTGCTTTTGATATTATAAATAGATCTACAAAAAATGAGATCTCATTTAAAAATGCAGTTGAAACTGTAAAAAATGCAGATACAATTTTATTTAACTCTTTTATAACAAATGAAGAGGCGTTAATGCTTCAAAAACTAAAAGAGAAAACTGGTGTTAAACTTGTAAATAATGATGCATTAAGATATAAAAGCTTTTTAGATAGTTATTCAAAAGTAACAGGAAAAAGCTTTTATAATGCAACTTTAGATGATATTCATAATAGTAACTTTTTAGTATCTGTTGGTTCATACTTAAAATCAGATGCACCGGCAGTTAAATTTGCTTTTAACAATGCAATTACTATGAACAAAGGTGCGGGATTATATTTTCATCCAATGGGAGACACTCATATAGAAGGTTTTGGTAAAAAAGGTAAAACTATTGAAACAATAACTTCTAAACCTTTAAGTGAAGATGCGATTTTATACTTTATACTTGATAAATTTGGAAAAGATTTACCTAATGAAGTTTCAGAATTTTTAGCAACACAAAAAGAGACAAGAGTAAAAACAGTATCAGAGATGATAAAAGAGGAAGTTGTTGAAACAGTTGTAGATGCCGAAACAGGCGAAGAAAAAGAAGTTAAGAAAATGGTTCCTAAAAAAATCAGTAAAGATGTAGAGTATGAATATACAAAGCTTCTTGACGCGTTTGGAGCCGATGAATCACTTCTAGAAACAATAGAAACAATGCTACTTAAAAAAGATACATTTAGTTTAATTATTGGTGAAGATTGTATAACTCATCCAAATAGTTCACATATAGCTAGCCTTGCAGGTATGGTTGAAAAATATACTGATTTTAAAGTTATTATTGCACCAACTCAAACAAATACAATGGGTGTTAGTTTGATATGTGATTTAGATGATGCTGGAGATGATGCTGGAAAAACTGTAGGATATAATGTAAAAGCTGACTATCAATTAAGTGCTTTAGGTGATGGCGATATAGATATGCCAACATTTAATCAGCAAGAGGGAACATTTACAAATATAAATCAAACAGTAGTACCAACAAATGCTGCAATAGTTTATAATGGATATGAACTAAATGATATAGTAAACGAAATTTTAGATACTAAAAAAGAGAATGCTATAGATTATACTGTTGAGTTATTTAATAATATTGCTTTTGATGATTTAGATAACTATTATGCAAATAATATGGTTGAGCATAGAGGATATAATTTAGATTCAAAAGATGTAAAAACTGCTGATATGAAAGTTGAAAATATTGGAAATAGTTTAGAAGTAAAAGAAAATGGGTATATTATTTACAATGGTAATCCAATAAATCAATTCAATGAGTTTACCGCACAGGCAAATCAACTAAAAGATGATATAGTAGCATTATATGTATCTGCTGATTTAAAGGTTAAATTAGAAGTTGAAGATAATGGTAAAATTGAAATAACAGCAAACAATACAACAATAACTCTAGAAGTAAGAGTAGATAATAACCTTGTAGGTGATATATCTTATGTACCAACATTTGATAAAAATATCAATACAAGTGAGTTATTTAGTACTTGTAGATTTAATACAGCAAATTTAAGAAGGGTGTAAAAGATGGATAATGATATTATAATGACGATTGTCAAAGTAGTAATTATATTAACAATATTTTCAGCGTTAGCTGGATTTACTACTTATATAGAGAGAAAAATTCTAGCATTTATGCAAAGAAGACCAGGTCCACTACATGTTGGACCTTTTGGACTTCTTCAAATATTATGTGATGGAGCAAAACTTTTTACAAAAGAGGATTTTATTCCACAAAATGCGAATAAATTAATATTTATGATAGCACCAGTTATTACAGCAGCTACAGCATTTATTGCTATGACTGCTGTTCCATTTATACCAGGTATGATTGTATCTGATATTAATGTTGGTGTATTATTTGTATTAAGTGTTATGGCTACTGGGCTTTATGGTCCACTATTAGGTGGTATGGCACAAGCAAATAAGTGGGGATTATTAGGGGGAGCAAGAACTGCCATACAACTTTTATCTTATGAAGTTGTAACAGGACTTTCTCTTATTGCTCCAATTATGTTAGTTGGAAGTTTATCTTTAATTGATATAAATAACTACCAAGCAGGTGGATTATTAAATTGGCTAGTTTTTACACAACCTATAGCGTTTGGTTTATTTTTAATTGCAGGATATGCAGAAACTAATAGAACACCATTTGATCTTCTTGAGCATGAAGCTGAAGTTGTTGCTGGATATGCTACAGAGTATTCTGGTATGAGATGGGGTATGTTCTTTATAGGTGAGTATGCTAACTTGTTTACAATTTCATTTGTAACTGTACTTATGTTTTTAGGTGGATTTAATGATTTATGGTTTATTCCAGGTGGAATTGCAATTATCTTAAAAGTTATGTTTTTAATCTTCTTATTTTTATGGACAAGAGCTTCTTGGCCACATGTAAGACCTGATCAACTTATGTGGTTATGTTGGAAAATATTAATGCCTTTAGCATTATTAAACATTTTAGTTACAGCTATTGTAGCAATGCCGTAGGGAGTAGATATGAGTTTTAAAAATTTAAAAGATAGAAATATAGGTAGTCAAGAATATGTATTGATGGATATTGAAGAATATCCAAAAGAGGGTTGGGATAAATTTAAACAAATTTTAGACCGTGGATTCTCTTTGGAACTATTCAAAGGTTTAGGAATCACATTTAAGATAATGAAAGGTGTGTTACTAAACAATGAATCACACACAACAGCATATCCAATTGAAAGATTGCCAATTAGTCCTAGATATAGAGCCGTACATAAACTTTTAGGATTACTGGAAAGTGGTAACAATAGATGTATAGGTTGTGGACTTTGTGAGAAAATTTGTATAGCAAAATGTATTAGACTAGATACAAAAATAGATGAAAAATCAAGAAAAGAGGTAGTTGAATATACTATCAATCTAGGTCGTTGTATTTTTTGTGGATATTGTGCAGAAGTTTGTCCAGAACTTGCTATCGTACATGGTCAAAGAATTGAGAATGCAAGTGAACAAAGAGAACACTTTGTATTAAAAGATGATTTACTTACTCCATTTGATGAGTTACAAAATCAATTAGAATACCAAGGTTTTGGTGCTATATCTCCTGACGCAGATAATAGAATCAAAAAAACACCTTTGGCTTATTAAGGATGAAAAATGTTTGAAGTAGTAGCTTTTTATTTATTTGCTTTTTTAACGATAGCAATGTTTAGTGTAACAGTGATGACAAAAAATGCATTGTACGCTTTAAGTTCATTGGCAGCTGGTATGATATTTATATCGGCATTTTTCTTTTTACTAGGAGCTGATTTCTTAGGTGCAGTACAAATTATTGTATATACAGGTGCTGTTATGGCACTTTATGCATTTGGTATGATGTTTTTTGATTCAATAAATGATGTAAAAGAATATCCAAAAAATGCTAGATTGACTTTTGTGTTAAGTGGATTAATCGCTTTAATAGTAGTAGTTATATTTGTAGCTCCAATTATTGGTGCAAATGCAACAGCACACTATCCAATACATGAAGCATATGGAAATGCACAAGATGTAGGTTTAGTTTTATTTACTAAGTACTTAGTACCATTTGAAGTTGCAGCAGTAATGTTACTTGTAGCTATGATTGGTGGTATTATCCTTGCAGGTAAAAAAATGGATATATCTATTACAGAGCTTAGTGAAAAAGAAGTAGACAATCACAAAACAGATTCTGAGATTGCAAAGGATATTAAATGAGTGAAATGGCAATAACACTAAATGATTATTTAGTATTAAGTACAATACTTTTTATGATAGGTATGTATGGGGCTATGAGAAGAACTAACTTATTAATGTTATTTTTCTCAACAGAAATTATGTTAAATGCAGTAAATATTGGATTTGCAGCAATTTCAAAGTTTCATGGTGATTTAACAGGTCAAATGTTTGCATTTTTTATTATAGCAATTGCAGCAAGTGAAGTAGCTATTGGATTGGGATTATTGATATTGTGGTTTAAAAGACATAATAGTATTGATTTAGATTCACTACAAAGTATGAAGGGATAGAGATGGAAAGTTATTTATATATTGCGCTGTTCGCACCATTAGTTGGGTCGTTGTTTGCAGCACTTTTTGCTAATACTCCTAAAAAATTATTTACAGGTGTTATCACATCAGGTTTATTGGGTGTATCAATGGTTGCATCGTTAAATTTAATGTATTATATTTTCACAACAGAACAAATAGTTCATGTGAATATGATGGATTGGATTGTAATTGGTAATGTAAATATACCATTTGGATTTGTTGTAGATCAAGTAAGTGTTACAATGATGGTTGTTGTTACAATAGTATCAACAATGGTACATATTCATTCAATTGGTTATATGGATCATGATAAAAGTTTTAATAGGTTTTTTGCATGGTTATCGGCATTTGTATTCTCAATGATGATTTTAGTTATGTCTGATAACTTTGCTGGATTATTTATAGGTTGGGAAGGTGTTGGTCTTTGTTCATGGGGATTGATTGGTTTTTGGTACCATAAATCTGATGTAGAAAAGTCTGATGATATAGAAAAATCTCCTTTTTCAACATTGTCACCTTATTCTTCAATCTCACCATCATATGCAGCAAATGAAGCATTTATTATGAATAGAGTTGCGGATTTAGCTATGTTGATTGGTATTTTCTTGATTTTCTGGAATATAGGAAGTGTACAATATGATGTAGTGTTTGCAAAAGTAGGAACACTTGATCATGGATTGATTGTAGCAATAGCAGCATTTTTATTTATTGGAGCTATGGGTAAATCAGCACAATTTCCATTTAATACATGGTTAGCAAATGCGATGGAAGGTCCTACTCCAGTTTCAGCACTAATTCATGCAGCTACAATGGTAACAGCAGGTGTTTATTTAGTTATTAGAGCAAATGAAATTTTTACTGTTGTTCCTGAAGTTGGATATGTAATTGCTAGTTTAGGTGCTTTTGTAGCAATTGGAGCTGCAACTATGGCATTGGTTGCAACTAATATGAAAAAGATTATTGCATACTCAACATTATCACAACTTGGATATATGTTCGTAGCAGCTGGTCTTGGTGCTTATTGGGTAGCTTTATTTCATTTGGCAACACATGCATTCTTTAAATCAGTTCTATTCTTAGGTGCAGGTAATGTTATGCATGCAACAAATGATGAGATAAATATTAAAAAAATGGGTGGACTTAAAAAACATATGCCACAAACAGCATTGATTATGACAATTGCATCAGTAGCTCTTGCTGGTATCTTCCCACTTGCTGGTTTCTTCTCTAAAGATTTGATTTTAGAAGTAGCGTTTGGCTCTCATGCATATATAATCTGGGCAGTTTTATGGATAACTGCTGGTTTAACTGCATTCTATTCATTTAGACTTGTAATGTATGTATTTTATGGAAAAGAAAATTATGATCATGATAAGGTTCATCCACATGAAACATATCCGTTTGTAATTGCAGCTATGACACCTTTAGCAATTTTAGCTATAAGTGCTGGTTGGATGAAAGGTAGTTTTGTGGAGATGGTTACAAAAATATTGCCACCTTTAGAGATTCATGCAAGTGATATGACTTTATGGATACTTATTATTATTACAACAATCATTGCCGCTGGTGGTATTGCATTTGCTGTTCTTAAATTTAATAAAAGTGGTGGATATTATAGTGAAAGTATGAAAGATAGATTTTGTTATAAATTATTAGCAAATCAATATTATTTACCTCTTTTAATTGATAATATGATTGTAAAACCATATTTATCATTATCTAAATTTAGTTGGAAAGAATTAGATATGAAATTAGTTGATGCGATAGTAGATGGAATAGCAAAAGGTTTTTATGCAGGTGGTGAAGGTGGAACCGCTATGCAATCAGGTAACTTGTCAAAAGGTCTAAAATGGATGGGAATTGGTATTGCAATTCTATTAGTTTTAGTATTAGCTTTTGGCAATTTGAAGTAAGGAAAGGAAATAGATGGAACACATTTTATCAATTTTAATATTTTTTCCAGCGTTTGCTGCTGTCATAGGATTTATGGTAGATAAGGATGCAATACGTACATATGGAATTACAGTTGCTGCAATTGAGTTTTTACTTTCTTGCTTTTTATGGGCAAGCTTTGACAACAATGTTGCAGGGATGCAATTTAGTGAGTTTATACCAATAGTATCACAATATGGAATTTCGTATAATTTAGGTATCGATGGTATCTCATTGATGTTAGTTATTATGACAACATTTATGACAATGATATCTTTGATTGGACTAACAGAAAAAAGAGATCTTAAAAATCTTGTTATAACTGTATTGTTTTTAGAGATGACAATGGTTGGTGTATTTTTAGCACTAGATGCGATTATATTCTATGTATTTTGGGAATTATCTCTAGTACCAATGTTATATATTGTTGGTGCTTGGGGTGGAAAACTTCGAATATATGCATCGATTAAATTTTTCTTATATACATTTACAGGATCATTAGTGATGCTTGTAGGTATGTTATATTTAGGTTTTGTATATTTTCAAGCTACAGGAAACTGGAGCTTTAGTTTACTAGATTGGAATATGATGATGTTACCAATTGATATGCAGATGTGGTTATTTATAGCATTCTTTTTAGGATTTGCTATTAAAGTACCAATGGTACCATTTCATACATGGCTTCCATATGCACATGGACAAGCACCAACAATTGGTTCTGTAATACTTGCTGCGGTTCTGCTGAAAATGGGAACATATGGTTTTATTAGATTTTCATTACCATTATTCCCTGATGCATCGGTTACTATGATGATACCTATGGCTATATTGGCAATAATTGCTATTATTTATACGGCAATGGTCGCTTACGCACAAGAGGATATTAAACAGGTTATTGCTTATTCCTCAGTTTCACATATGGGTGTAATCATACTTGGTATTTTTGCTCTAAATGTTGAAGGTATTGGTGGATCTATTTTCTTAATGATATCTCACGGTATTGTATCTGGAGCACTGTTTATGTTAGTTGGTGTTATCTACGATAGAAGAGGAACTAAAATGATGAGTGAATTTGGTGGACTAGCAAAAGTTATGCCAATGTATGCGACAGTATTTGGTATCATGCTTATGGCATCGGTTGGACTTCCTCTTACAATAGGTTTTGTAGGTGAATTTTTATCATTACTTGGATTTTTTGCAGTATCACCTGTATTAACAGCATTGGCTGGAACTACAATTATTCTAGGCGCTGTATATATGTTAGTTTTATACAAAAAAACATTCTTTGGACCAATAACAAATCCAATAAATGAAAAACTAGAAGATATTAAAGGTAGAGAGATTGCAGCATTGGTTCCTTTAGTTATGTTAGTTGTATATTTAGGTGTTTATCCAAAACCAGTTTTAGAACCAGTTGACAAGTCAGTAAAACAATTAGTACAAGTTATGTATCTAAAAGCTGTTACACCTGAGGCAAAAGCAAAAATTGCATCAGTAAATACAATAGGGGAGATAAAATAATGATTGAACCAATTTCAATAGATGTGGCAGCATTAAATCTGCCATCGTTAGCACCAATGCTTATAGCAATTGTTGGTGCTCTTTTAATCTTATGTATTGATTTAGCAACTAAAAATTTACATAAATCATTATATGTTATGTTGACAATCCTTATTCTAGCTATTGATTTAGGATCTGTTATAGGTTATAGTGGAGCAACAAGAGGTTTCTTTGATGTAATGTTGATGGATGGTATAGCTATATTATCTCAAATTATTATTATTATAGCTTCAGGATTATTTGTAATTTTAGCGTTGTCACAACAAAGATTTCACGAGTATAGATATCCAGAATATTTTGCACTATTCTTATTTATGGTTGCTGGTTTCCAATTTATGGTTGCATCAGATAACTTAATATTAATTTTTGTAGGGCTTGAAACAGCATCTATGGCATTATATGCATTAATTGCAATGCATAATAGAGATAAATCAACTGAAGCAGCAATAAAATACTTTACAATGGGTGCAATGGCAGCAGGATTCTTTGCTTTTGGATCAATGGTATTTTATGGACTTACAGGAAGTGTAGAATTAGGGCAAATTTCTGCATCACTTGTAGCATCAAATTTTGATAATTATCCATTAATTCTTTTAGGTGTTGTATTTATACTTGGTGGTATTGGATTTAAACTTTCAATAGTACCATTTCATACATGGGCTCCAGATGTTTACGAGGGTTCAAGTGCTGCAATGGCAGGATATATGTCAATTGTACCAAAAATCGCTGCATTTGTAGTAGCTCTACGATTTTTTGAGATATTTGTAAGTGTTGATAATGCTTGGGTAGAGATGGTACTTTATGTTATTGTTATTGTAACAATGACATTCCCTAATATGGTAGCTTTAGTACAAACAGATATAAAAAGAATGTTAGCTTACTCTTCAATCTCTCATGCAGGTTTTGTAATGGGGGCTATTTTAGTAGGAACTACTCAAGCTACGGAAGGTCTATTTTTATACTGGATTTTATTCTTATTTACTAACCTTGGAGCATTTGCAATGTTATGGGTTAATAGAACAAAAAATGATCATGGATTCCAATCAGATCATCCGTTTGAAAAATTCTCTGGACTTGTAAAAATATCTCCTCTAACAGCTTCTATTATGGCTCTGTTTATGTTAAGTTTAGCAGGAGTACCACCATTTAGTTTATTTTGGGGTAAAATGTATCTAATTGGTGCAACTGTTAATGGCGGACATGTTATTTTAGCATTAATTATGGCACTTAATTCAGCAATAGCTGTTTACTATTACTTAAAACTAATTGTTTATATGTTCTTAAAAGAACCAACACAAGATGATAGAATAGAATTTATGGGTAATGCAAACAATCCATTAAAAACGGTTATTGGTATATCAGCTATTATAACTGTTACATCAATATTCTATATTGATCCATTGTTAGAGATGATATCAACATATGTTCAAATGAGTGGATTTTAGTAAAAACTAAAACCATTTAATGTGATTTTAATAGTAATTCTATTAAAATCACACTCTTATTTCAAGATAAGCATTGAGAGTACTATTGTATTTTGACTGCTTCTCTTAGACCTTTACAATCACTTTTAAAGGCAACTCCCCAGGGTAGGAATGCAGCAAGGAACTTTTATCTTTGGTGTGTTTAGGTATCTGGGAGGAGTGCTTACTTTAACTCTAATATAATCCTACAAAGCCCATAACTAAAAAACTTACAAAGAATAAAAACAAGTCTAATATGATACAATATTATTATAAAAATGAAAAAGGTATATTGTGAGTTTAACAGATAATAAAAAATTAACTTTTATAAATACTATCAAAGAAAAGCTATCACAATTTTCAGAAGTTAATAAAGTAATTCTATTTGGTTCATTTACTAAGTCTAGTAATCCTAATGATATAGATATAGCAATAGTTCAAAATTCAAATGATAACTTTTTAACACTATCATTAAAATACAGAAAAGTATTAAGAGATTTATCAAAGATAATACCCCTTGATATAGTTCCCATTAAAGAAAACTCAAAAGGTGTATTTCTAGAAGAGATAAATAAAGGTCAAGTTGTTTATGAAAGATGAAACTAAGCAGTGGCTAAATTATGCAAGTGAAAATTTTAAGTCTTCTAAGATATTACTTGAAAGTCACTTGTATAATCCATCATTGCAAAATTCTCAACAGTCAATAGAAAAAAATATAAAAGCTTATTTTGTAGAAAATGGCTTAAAACTACAAAAAACACATAATATATTATCTTTAAATGAAACACTAAAACAAAATGATGTATATTTAAATATAACAGATGATGAGATTGATTTAATAGATACTATATATTTATCATCAAAATATCCTTTTGGTTCAGTTTTGCCTGATTTTGAACCTGATAAAAGTATATGTCTAAGTTGTATTGATATAGCAAATAGAGTTAAAGAAGATATATCAAAATACCTTAAAAAATAGTAGTTACTTTCCTTTTTTGTTACCTTATATGTTACCTTGCTTAAAACTACTTGTAAAAAAAGTTGAAATCAAATTTCAGATAAGTTATAATTTTATACCCTAAAATTTAACAGAAAAGAGATTCAACTTATGGAAAATATTATACCAAAATTATCTTCAAATCTTTCAAATCTATTTCTCATTAACTTTTCCATCTTATACTCCTGTACTATAATTGAGAGATTTATCTAAAGTAATACCACTTAAAAAACATATTATTACAAATTGAGAATGGATATACTGTGAAAGATATAAAAAGTTATGATTTATTACAAGAAGCCCAAACAGAGTTAGAAGAGTTAAATAAAATCAAGAAATCAAATTATAAGACTACAATAATAATTTATATAAAATCAAAAGAAAAATTAAGTGATAATTATATGCAATAAGAGATATTTTACTTTCCTTTTACACTTTAAGTTAGTTTTATATGATTATCATTAGATATAGTATATTTAACTTCTAAATTATTTAATATTTTTACAATATTAACTAATTCTTTAACATATTGAGAACTATTGATACTACTTATAAATGTTCTTGTTTCTTTATCAAATGTAAAATAAGTTAAATCTAATTCTTCAATTTTTACTCTTGTATCTTTGTTCATAACGTATTATACAATATCTATTGTATTGTTTGTGTAAGTTCTATATTGTTTATTTAGTTGACAGAGTTAGGTGATATTTTCAATGAAAACAATTGGGATAATTCTAAATAAACCATTATAAAGAAAAACTACCATATAATACAAAAAATCAATAGTTCAAAAGGAAAGTATCTATGAATATATTAATACCTGTAGATGAAAATGATTTCGATGAAGCTAGTATAACATTGCTTGATGATGTAGAGTATTGGCTTTTAATTGAACTTGTTGAGGGTCGAGTTATAAAACAAGAATTTTATAAAACAAGAGAAGAGATAACTGTATGGATAGATGTAGTTGTTGTTAAAAATAAAAACGAATATGTTTGGCCATTTATGGAAGAAAATATAGCAGTTTTAATGGCACCATTTCAAAATGCAGTTGAAGATATAGTTGAAGCTTATCTATTTAAAGAGCTTCATGATTTTAATGTAAATATGTAATAAAAGGAAAAATATGTTTGGAAGAAATACAGAATTAAAAAAATATGAGTTAGGAGATGATGAATTAGCAAAGTTACAATATGCAAAATTCACAACATCAAAAGGTGTAATGTGGTTAAAATTAACACCTGAAAACACACCAAATACAGTAGCAAACTTTGCCCACTTAGCAAATGATACTTTTTATGATGGATTAAATTTCCATAGAGTTATAGATGGTTTTATGGCACAAGGTGGTTGTCCTGATGGATCGGGTGCTGGTGGACCTGATTGGGCTATAGAGTGTGAAACAAAAGCACCACAGCAGATACATAAAAGAGGGACATTGTCTATGGCTCATGCTGGACCAAATACAGGTGGAAGTCAATTTTTTATAACATTTGTAGCAACTCCACATCTTGATGGTGGTCATACTGTTTTTGGTGGAATTGAAAAAGATGATAATGATAGTTTTGAAGTTTTAGATTCTATAGAGCAAAATGATATTATAGAATCTATTGAGATATTTGACTCAAGAGACTAAGGTAAAAATACTAAAGGTCTTTTGCCTTTAGTATTAAACTATTTAACTTTTCCTCGTATAGTTTTGCTTTAGTAGAATCTGTAGATTCAAATCTAGTAACTAATACAGGTGTAGTATTTGATGCACGAACCAATCCCCAACCATCTTCAAATATAACTCTAACACCATCAACATCAATAATATCTAGTATTTTAGGAAAATCAGTAGGTGGATTTTGAAGTAATTTTTTTATATTATCAATTAAAATAAATTTTTCATCGTCAGTTGTTTTAACTTTTATCTCCTCCGTACTATAAGTTTTTGGTAATAATGAGATCTCTCTATCTATATCCATACCGTTATAAACTAACTCTAAAAGTCTAAGTGTGGCATAGATGGCATCATCAAAACCAAAATATCTATCATTAAAAAATATATGTCCAGATACTTCAGCTGCAAAATCTGCATCTGTTTGGGCAATTTTTACTTTTAAGTTACTATGACCTGTTTTATACATAATAGCTTTCCCACCATTATTATTAATAGTATCATACATAACTTGGCTACATTTTACTTCACCTATAACAGTAGGTTTATCCATAGTAGAAGCAAATAAAATAGCCATGATATCACCCTTAACATTGTTATTTTTAGTTAAAAAAGCAATTCTATCAGCATCTCCATCATAAGCAAAGCCATATTCGTAGTCACCCTCTAATGCTTTTATTAAATCAGTCAAATTCTTTTCATCACTTGGATCTGGGTGATGATTTGGAAATGTACCGTCTGGTTCACAAAATAGACCATCATAATTTAACTCTAACTTATCTAAAATATCAGTTAACACAGTATCAGCAACGCCATTTCCACAATCAATCATAAACTTTGATTTCATACCTTTTAGATGAATAAACTCTTTAACCATCCAATTAACATATAAACTTTTTACATCTATTTTAATATATGTTTCATTTGTTGGGATAGAGATATCGCAATTGGCGATTATATCATCACCCATAACATAAATATCATCAGCAAAAAATGGTTTATGATCTATAGTCATTTTAAATCCATTATAATTACTTGGGTTATGACTGCCTGTTATCATAATACTTGCATCAGGCATCATTTTAGAAGAGCCACCAAATTCTTGAAATGTTGCAAAGTAGTTAACACCAGTTGCAACCATACCCATACCTAAAACTTCACAACCGGCTTTATTTAAACCACTTGTTAAGTATCCAAATAGTTCTGGCGAATGTGTTCTAGCATCATATCCAACTGCAATTTTAGCACCTTTTTTAGTCTGTCCTCGTTTCTCTGTGGAATTTAGTCGCTTTGCTCCGGCATGTTTTTGAACCTCAAGTCCAAAAAAGAAACCAAGTAACTTTATGCTTTGTTCATTTAGCTCTTCAGGAACTATACCTCTTATGTCGTATTCTCTAAATATAGATTTGTTTATCATTTTATCCCTTTTAAAATATATAGAATTATACCAAAATATAAATTTTTTAAAGCTATTTAATCAAATCAAGTAAAAACTTATAAGATGAATTAATAGATACAAATTTTTCTTGATCTTCACCTTTATAAACATCTGGATGATATCTTTTTGCCATTATTCTATACTGTTTTTTTATATCATTTTTTGTTAATTGATTAATCTCTATATCAGATTCAAATAAATTTAAAATATGTTTTTTGACTATATCTTCTTTAGAAAAGTTACCTTCACCAAATTGTTTTTTAAACTCCTCTTGCTCTTTTTGTTTTTCAATTTGATTGATTATAAATTGATAAAGTATATTGTTTAAAAGTTGTATAATTATAAATAGAGATGCAAAACCAAAAGATAGAAATATCCAATTTAATATAAAAACTATTAAAGAAAATTTATTTATCTTCTTAATAATATTAATTTGTAACTCTTTTTTTATTAACATTTTGGGGTTAAAATATCTGGTTATTATAACTAATTGAAGAAACATAAAAATGTATATATAACTATTTATATCAATAGTGTTTATTTCAAGATTAAACCATAAAATATATAAGGTAAAAAAAGATGTGTATATAAAAATAGAGTGTAACTTATCTGATAAATTATCCATTAGTTTATTTGGAGCTCTATTTTTCTTTATAAATATTTTTCCCATTATAAGAAAAATCATTGCGAAAAAGATTTTTAATATTTTTTTTATCATTAGATTACTTTATACATTAGATATTAATTATTTCATATACTTTTTTAAAACTTCAGGAATTTCTATAGTTCCATCTTCTCTTTGATAGTTTTCCATGATGGCTACCATAGTTCTTCCAACAGCTAAACTACTACCATTTAAAGTGTGGCATAAGATATTCTTTTTTCCATCTTTATATCTTATTTTTGCTCGTCTTGCTTGAAATTCTTTTGTATTTGAAATAGAAGATATCTCTCTGTATGCATTTTGTCCAGGTAACCATACTTCTAAGTCTATAGTAGTTGCAGCACTAAATCCTAAATCTCCAGTACAAAGTTGTACTTTTTGATGAGACAAACCTAATGAAGTCAATAAGTCACTGGCAGTTTCAACCATTTTTTCAAAAACTTCAGTTGATTGTTCAGGTGTAGTAATGGCTACCATCTCAACTTTATCAAACTGATGCTGTCTTATCATACCTCTAGTATCTCGTCCCGCACTTCCTGCTTCTTTTCTAAAACATGGTGTGTAAGATGTCATAAGCATTGGTAACTCATCTTTTGATACTATCTCATCGTTGTAAAGATTTGTTAAACATACTTCTGCTGTAGGGATAAGATATAGGTCTTCCCCCTCTATTTTAAATAGATCATCTCCAAACTTTGGTAATTGTCCAGTTCCCTCAAGTGTATTAGTATTTGCCATAAATGGAACATACCACTCTTCAAAACCTCTTTGACGATTAAAGTCTAAAAAGTAGTTTATTAAAGCTCTTTCAAGTCTAGCTCCTTGACCTCTAAGTGCTGCAAATCTACTTTTTGCTAACTTAACACCTCTTGTGAAATCTATCATACCATTGTTTTCACCAAGTTCCCAATGCTCTTTTGGTTCAAAACTAAATGATGGTTTTTCACCTATAGTTGAAAGAACTATATTTTCTGATTCATCAACACCTAACGGCACATCTTCATTTGGTAAATTTGGAATACCCATAACTATATTTTGCATATCAGATTCTATATCTCTTACTTCATCTTCTAAAGTTTGTTTTTTTTCTTTTAATTTTCCAATCTCATTTTGTAAAGGGGTAATATCTTTCCCATCTTTTTTAAATGAACCAAATTGTTGAGATAAAACTTTTTGTTCTGCTTGAGTATTTTCCATCTCTTTTCTTTTCTCTTTAGCATTTTCAAGTTGTGTTTTTAATGTACTTAAACTATCTTTTGTAACACCTTTTTTTTCTAAAGCAGAGCTTACTGTATCAAAATCTTTTTGTAAAAGTTTTATATCTATCATAATATGTTTTCCTATTTTTCTTTAATTGTATTTTTTATAATTTTACTTATCTCTTCTTTTTTCACAAAGTCTGCACCCATACTTATGATAAACTGACTAGCTTCACCAACAGTAAGAGATGTTTTTTGTATTTTACTTTCATCTACTATTATAGTATATCCACTTGTAGGATTTGGACTTGTAGGTACAAATAATACAAAAGAATCGTTATGCTTATTTAGCACATAAGCTGGTACCCAAGTGTCATCTTTTGGGTATTCTACAAGAACTACCTCTTTTTTTGAATCTTTATTATTTGGTGTAAATAGTGCAGTTATCTTTTTAACTATAGAATAAACTGTACCAACGGCAGGAATTTTTATAAGAACTGTATCTATTAGTGATACTATATAAGATTTTCCCGCCTTTTCAATTCTATATCCTAAAAGTGCAAGTATTAAAATAGTTAAGCTTAGTACAATGGTTGTATAAACTTGACTGTTTGTGTAAGATGAAACAAATTCAAATAATTGCATAGATAAAGTATCAATCCAAAGTATAAGTTGAATAACTATAAACAATGGTATCAGTGTTAATGTGCCTATGAAAATATATTTTAAAAATTGTTTCATCTAAACCTCTATAAATTTTTATAAATCAAATCAGCATAAGCTGATGTGTGCTATTATAACGAAAAAATACTAAGGATTGATTTTTGCGAATATTATCAGGAATACAACCATCGGGAACTATACATATAGGTAATTATTTTGGGATGATTAAAAAAATGATTGATAGTCAAGATGAT
>JAYEIM010000469.1:42583-47683 GCA_034660095.1 Campylobacterota bacterium
GCTATTATAACGAAAAAATACTAAGGATTGATTTTTGCGAATATTATCAGGAATACAACCATCGGGAACTATACATATAGGTAATTATTTTGGGATGATTAAAAAAATGATTGATAGTCAAGATGATGGTGAACTTTTCGCATTTATTGCATCATATCATGCTCTTACATCTGTAAAAGATAAAGAGTTTTTACAAAAGAATATTTTTGAAGCGGCTGTTAATTTTTTAGCACTTGGGATGGACCCTCAAAAATCAACTTTTTGGGTACAAAGTGATGTTCCAGAAGTTCTTGAACTTTATTGGATACTGTCAAACCATACACCTATGGGACTACTTGAAAGAGCTCATAGCTATAAAGATAAAACTTCAAAAGGGATAGCTTCAAATCATGGATTATTTTCTTATCCAGTTTTAATGGCAGCTGATATTTTACTATTTGATTCAAATATTGTACCAGTAGGGAAAGACCAAATACAGCATGTAGAGATGGCAAGAGATATTGCAAATACTTTTAATAATACTTATGGTGGTGATAAAGAGATTCTAACTATGCCTTTATCTAAAGTTGATAACAATGTGCAAAGTGTACCAGGAACTGACGGTGCAAAGATGTCAAAGAGCTATGGCAATACAATTGATATGTTTGGTAGTAAAAAAGTTATTAAAAAACAAGTTATGAAAGTTGTAACTGATTCTAAAGAGTTACATGAGGTAAAAGAGTATGCAACTTGTAATGTTTACAAACTTTGTGAACTATTTATGGATAAAAATGAGTTAAAAGATTTGCAAAAAAGATATGAAACTGCTGGAGAGGGTTATGGGCATTTTAAATTGACACTATTGGACAAAATAAATGATCACTTTGCACCATATGTTGAACGAAGAGAATATTATATGAATAATCCAGATGAGGTAAAAGAGATATTGGTAATTGGAGCAAAAAAAGCTCAAAAAATAGCACAAGAAAAAATGAAAATTATTAGAGATGCGGTAGGGTTGAACTACTAAATATGAAAAAAGCATTAGAGATAAAAAACTTATCTTTTAGCTATGATAAGCAAGTTGTGCTTGAAAATATAAATCTGACTGTTAATCAAAATGATTTTTTAGCAATCATTGGTCCAAATGGTGGTGGTAAATCTACACTTTTAAAATTGATTTTAGGAATTAATAATATTACTAAAGGTAGTATAGAAATATTAGAGGAAAACCATCTTAAAAACCTTGTAAAAGTAGGATATGTTCCACAAAATACAAATGTAAATATTGACTTTCCTATAACAGTTCATGAAGTTGTACTTATGGGACATAATCAAGAGAAAAGTAAAACTTTTTTTAACTTCGGATATAATAAACAGCAAAAACAATGTGCCTTAAACTCTTTAAAAAAGGTTGGGATGGAGAAATATGCTTCAAAAAAGATAGGTTCATTATCTGGTGGTCAGCGACAAAGAGTTATGATAGCAAGGGCTTTATGCTCAAATCCAGAAGTTTTATTACTTGATGAGCCAACAGCAAGTATAGATGTAAATGGTCAGAAGCAAATATATGAGTTGCTAAAAGAGTTAAATAAAAATATAACA
This sequence comes from Campylobacterota bacterium, assembly GCA_034660095.1. Classification (GTDB taxonomy): domain Bacteria; phylum Campylobacterota; class Campylobacteria; order Campylobacterales; family Arcobacteraceae; genus JAIOSF01. The sequence goes on from JAYEIM010000469.1 coordinate 44,168, forward strand.
GTAGTGGTTGTAAGTCATGATATATCAGTAATACTTGGATTTGCTTCAAAAGTTGCACATATAAATAAAAAACTATCTTATCATGATATAAGTTCTACTCAGGTTGATTTTAATAGTAAAGATGAACATTTTTGTGAAGTTGAACTTTTGCAAATGTTAAGTGATAAAAAAGATACGATAAAAACAAAGAGTTGCGGATGCTAGAGATACTATCTTATACATTTATTCAAAATGCAATAATTGCTGGAGTATTAGTTAGTTTTGCATCTGGAATAATTGGTTCACTAATAGTTGTAAATCGTATGGTTTTTTTAGCAGGTGGAATTGCTCATGCTTCATATGGAGGGATTGGTCTAGCTGTTTATTTTTCACTTCCTATTTTTTTAACAGCTTCAGTTTTTAGTGCTGCTGTTTCTCTTATAGTTGCTTATGTAGCACTCAAACAAAATAATCGTATAGATACTGTTATAGGTTTAATTTGGGCAGTTGGTATGGCTATAGGTATTATTCTAATTGATTTAACACCTGGATACAATGTTGACCTTATGAGTTATCTTTTTGGTTCAATTATGGCAGTTAGTAGTGAAGATATAACCTATATGTCTATTTTACTTTTTATTATCATATTTGTTGTAGGGTATTGGTATAAAAATATTTTAGCTGTATCTTACGATAAAGAATATGCATCTTTACGAGGTATAAATGTAAAACTATTTTTCTCTATTATATTAGTTTTATGTTCCCTTACAATTGTTATGGCTATAAAAGTTGTAGGTCTTATACTAGTAATCGCACTTCTAACAATACCTATTTATATAGCTGAAAAACTTTCAAATTCGTTATATATGATGATGTTTATATCTGGGGTATTATCTTCTGTTTTTACATTTATTGGACTTTATTTGTCATATAGTTATGATATAAGTTCTGGTGCTAGTATTATAATTATTAGTGCTTCTATGTTACTGTTGTTTTTAATATATCAAAAAATACGAGGAAAACTCAATGAATAATGGATATAAAAATATTATTATCTCACTAATACTATCTTTAATAGGATATTTTTTAGCAGGTTTAATTTTTGATGAGCTACAATCTAGACTTATAGGTGCTGTTGTATTTTTAGTAGCTATGTGGACAAATGAGGCTTTACCTTTAGGGGTTGTTTCTCTTTTGCCAATTATATTATTTCCAGCACTAGATATATTAGCAACCAATGCTACAACTGTCAATTACTCTAAATCTATCATATTTTTATTTTTAGGTGGATTTTTATTGGCGATTGCAGTTGAAAAGATTGGACTTCATAAAGTTATAGCTAACAAACTTTTAAATATATTTCCATCAAGTGCAAGGGGGATCATATTTGCGTTGGCTATTACATCTGCATTTTTAAGCTCACTATTATCAAATACAACAACAGCACTTTTACTTATGCCAATAGCACTATTTTTAACAGATATTAAAAAGTTAAAGGTACGCTTTGTTTTGGCAGTTGCATATGGTGCAAGTATAGGTGGTATAGTAACACCAATAGGAACACCACCAAATCTTATTTTAATGGGGTTTCTACAAGACAATCAGCTTGAAACCTTAACTTTTGCAACATGGATGTTTAAAACAATACCTCTTGCTGCTATTATGCTTATTATTGTACCTTATATACTATCTTTAGGTGTAAGTGATATAGAAGTTGAAAATCAACTAGATAAAAATATGATTTTAAATGAAGCTCAAAAAAGGTTACTAAAAATACTTGGATTATTGGTGATTATTTTATTTGTAAATTCATTTTTTAAAGTAAGTGAGGCTGGAATATTATTAGGTTTTGGTTTAGCTATGATGTTACCTAGGGTTGGATTTCTAGTTTGGGATGATAGTAAAAAGATACCATATGAGATCATATTCTTATTTGGAGCAGGTTTCTCAATTGCAGCCGCATTTAGCCATACAGGATTGGCAGAGGCAATAGCACAGATGCTTTTAACACTTACAGAACTTCCACCAGTAATTTTAATACTAATAGTTGCAGCACTTATAACATTTACTACAGAGGTTACCAGTAATACTGCTCTTATATCTATAGCTCTACCTATTATATTTTCTTTGGGGCAGGCTTCAAATATAGATACAAATCTTATACTTATGGTTGCAACTATTTGTGCTAGTTATGCTTTTATGCTTCCAATTGCAACACCACCAAATGCAATAGCTATGAGTAGTAAAGTCTTAACCATAAAAGATATGGCAAAATTTGGGATAGTATTTAATATTTTAGCTATTTGTTTGACAAGTGCTATTGCAATATTGTTGTGGTAAATAAATTATAAAAAAAGTGCTTTAATAATAAACTAAAATATAATTTTGTATAATAATACAAGAGATAATATTATTATACAAAGTAGGTTTATTAAATGGTTGTTAATGATCAAAGTGGTACATTAAATAGTAGTGGATTGATACAAAAAGCTGTAATCGATAGAATATCTACACCAAATACAACCTCGGAAGAAACTACAACAAATCAAATATCATCTGAATCATCCTCTATTTATAGTTGGAATTTAGCATACTCTTTAGATAATGATTTAAAAACAAAAAGTAATGAGATTGATATCTCATTTCATAATGCATCTGAAGGTGTAATATTAACTGAATATACAAGTGTATCTTTATCTCAACAAGAAAATATTTTAGAAGATATTCAATCTAAACTTTTATATATAAAAAATCATGAAACATCTGATGATGAAAGGGAAGCGATACGAAAAAATATCATTACTCAACTATCAGAACTTGACACTATTGCAACAAATAGTAACTATAATGAGATGTATTCCTTACAAAAGTCTAGCTCTAGCCAAGACTCAAGCGATATATATTCATTTAGAGTAAGTGAAGTACCTGCTGTTACATTAAATAGTATATCAATACAATCAAACACAATAGGGTTAGATTTGCTTGATCTAAAAAATATAGAAGAAGATAAAATGACATACCATACATCGTATGATCAAATAGACAATATAAAATCAGCATTAGAAAATATAAGTGAGTTTCAAAAAGATTATAATAACCTACAAAAAACATTTAAATCTTCTATGAGTAATCTTTCTAATACATACGGTAATTTAAAAATTGAAGATAATAATTTAAAAGATATAAATTATGATTTAGAAAGTATACTTTTTGATAAAAATAGTATATTAAAGCAAGAGGGTAGTATGTTACAAAGTCAAGCTAATACTACACAATCTAAGGTTATTGATCTGTTGAGTTAAAGGAAGTACTCCTCCAAAACTAGCTTTTTAAGTCATTTTTTACTTGAGATAAAACACTTAAAATATTTGGTAATTTTTAAATTGGCGAAGTAGGTATTAATGGTGTTTAGGAATGGTGTCACGAGAGAGATTTGAAATAACTACTTTTGTAAGGTTTCTTAAAGTCTTGTAAAAACCTCTATAGTTACCTTAACTAAAGGGTTAGTTTAACTTTTTTATTATGTAAAGTTTTGTA
>JAYEIM010000470.1:0-4481 GCA_034660095.1 Campylobacterota bacterium
GATCCAAATAAAACTTTATTGGATTGTCACTAAAATTTAGTTGATATGTGAAAGGGAGGTTAAATCCCCTCCGCAATCATAGCATCTGCTACTTTTTTAAATCCAGCAATATTTGCACCATGTACATAATTACCAGCAACACCATACTCTTCAGCTGTAAGGTGAACTCTTTTACAAATTTGTCTCATAGTTGTTTCCAGCATCTCATCAAGTTTTTCATAAGTCCAATGTGACATAGAAGCATTTTGTGCCATCTCAAATTCACTTACTGCAACACCACCTGCATTTGCTGCTTTTGCAGGACCAAATAAGATATTGTTTTCTTTAAAAAGTTCAATTGCTTCTGGAGTTGATGGCATATTTGCACCCTCACTTACAGATATACATCCATTTTCTATTAAATGTTTTGCATCTATTTCTGTTAGTTCATTTTGTGTTGCACTTGGAAATGCACAATCACAAGGTATATTCCAAACTTCATGACCACCTTCAGGATAATCTGCAACTTTAGTATATATTGCTTCTCCATGAGTAGTACAGTATTCTTCTAGAGAAGCTCTTCTATTTAGTTTTAACTCTTTTAAAAGCTCTAAGTTTATCCCTCTTGGATCATAAATAGTACCTCTACTATCTGTACATGTAACAGGCTTGGCACCTAAAGCATAAAGTTTTTCTATAGTATGAATAGCTACATTTCCAGCTCCACTAACTGTACAAACTCTATCTTTAAATCCATCAACTCCTGCAAATTTTAACATCTCATCAGTAAAATAAACACAACCATACCCTGTAGCTTCTGGACGCATTAAACTTCCACCAAACATAAATGGTTTTCCTGTTAAAATACCTTCATAAGATGATGTGATTTTTTTATACTCACCAAATAAGTATCCAATCTCTCTAGCACCAACACCTATATCTCCAGCAGGAACATCAATTCGTGGTCCTATATATTTATGAAGTTCTGTCATATAAGCACTACAAAACTTCATAACTTCAAAGTCAGATTTACCTTTAGGGTCAAAATCACTTCCACCTTTTCCACCACCAATAGGGAGACCTGTAAGTGAATTTTTGAAAATTTGTTCAAAACTTAAAAACTTTAAAATACCAGTATTTACACTAGGGTGAAATCTTAATCCACCTTTGTATGGTCCAAGTGCATTGTTAAATTGTATTCTGTATCCAGTGTTTACTTGTATTTTTTGATTATCATCCATCCATACAACTTTAAATTTAAACTCTCTATCTGGAGTAGTAAGTCTATCTATAATTGCATGTCTTTCGTATTTAGAATCACTCTCTAAGACAGGTTTCAAACTATCCAAAACCTCTTCAACTGCTTGAAAAAATGTTTCATCTGTATTATTATTACTTTTTCTTATTCTCTCTATTGCTTCTTCTGAAATACTCATATCTATATCCCTTATATTTGATTTTTTATTCTAAGCGTATTATATCTTTAATATTATAAAATAGTTTAATGAAAATAAGAATATAAAAATATTTATTTAAAAATATTAGAAAATATAGTTAAGATTAAATTTAAGCTAAGTGTGTAGAATCCATTTACAAATTAATTAAGAGACACAACCTTGACATTTAAAATAAAATAGGCATATATATTTTAAAAGATCTGATTAATTAACAACTTATAGTAAGCGTTATTCTCCTTTCGTCTTACTATATATTAACACTACTTTTAGTATCATTCATTTTTAAAATTCATTTGAAACATAAGGATTAAAACTTTTAATGCCATTATCAAATTTAAACGATGAACAACACCTCTCCGCAACAGCAAAACTAGGATATAACCTTACAATAGCTAGTGCAGGTACAGGAAAAACTTCAACAATTGTTGGTCGTATTGGACATCTTTTACATAGCGGTATTAAACCAAATCAAATTTTACTTTTAACATTTACAAATAAAGCAGCTGCAGAGATGATAAGTAGAGTTTCTACTTTTTTTGATGAAACTACAGCAAAATCTATAGTATCTGGGACTTTTCATAGTGTAAGTTATAAGCTTTTAAAACAATATGGTAAAAATATAACATTAAAACAACCAAATGAATTAAAAACATTATTTAAATCTGTTTATGAAAAAAGAGTATTTGTAGAGCAAAGTGATACTAAACCATATGATGGTGGGTATCTATATGAGATGTATAGTTTATATTTAAATAGTAGCTATGATGAAGATTTTGAAACTTGGATGGGAAATAAAAATGAGGATCAGAAACAATACACTTTAATATATCAAGATGTAGTAGATGAGTTTAATAAACTTAAAAAAGTTTATGGTTATGTAAATTTTGATGATCTACTTTTAGAGATGTTAGATTTACAAAAACAAAATAAATTTGATTTTATAGAGATACTTGTAGATGAGTATCAAGATACAAATCCACTACAAGGTAAAATATTAGATGGGTTTAATCCTAAAAGTTTATTTTGTGTGGGAGATTATGATCAATCTATCTATGCTTTTAATGGCAGTGATATAAATATTATCTCATCTTTTGATAAAAGATATGAAAATGCTTCTGTGTTTACACTTGATAAAAACTATCGCTCTACAGCATCTATTTTATCTCTTGCAAATAAAGTTATAGAACACAATCCTAGAATATATGAAAAATCTTTAAAAGTTGTAAGGCAAGAGAATAGATATCAACCAAAGCTACTGAAATTTGATGAGTTATATCTACAATATGAATTTATAGCTAAAACTATATCACAATCAACTACCAAAAAAGAGGATATGGCGATAATATATAGAAATAACTCTAGTGCAGATGGTATTGAAGCAAATTTAAGAGATATGGGAATAGAGTGTAAAAGAAAAGGTGGACATAGTTTTTTTGATTCACGAGAGATAAAGCTTATACTTGACATTATGACCTTGATGATAAAACATAATGATATGATGGCTTTTATACATATAATAGAATATGGAAAAAATATAGGAAAAGCTATCTCAAAAGATATATTTGAAGCACTTCTAAGAGTAGGGCATGGAGATATGTTTCATGGGCTATTTAATCCAGATAATACAATTATAAAACCGTATAAAAGTACAAAAACTAAAAATGTACAATTGGGACTTTTTGATGATTTTATAGAGATGGGTTCAACTGCAAAATTTAAAGATCTAGGTTGGGATATAAAGTTTTTAAATAACTCTATTTTAAAACATCCAAAACTTACACTAGAAGGTGGTATATTTTTATACGACTTTTATACTTTAATTAAAGAGTTAAAAAGAATTCAAAATCCAAATAATATGATAAAACATATTGTAAAACATAAATTTTTTATAGGGATAATTGATACAATTTGTACATTAAGAGCAAAACAAAAAGATGGAACAATAAATGAAAGTATAAAAAATAGTGCTTCTTTTAAAGCAAATAGAAGAGTGGAAACTTTAAGACAACTTTCTATTCGTCATAAAGATTTAAATAATTTTATAAATGCGATGATTTTAGGTGGTGGGGAGATGAGTGAGGGTGGTGGTGTAAATCTACTTTCAGTTCATGCTAGTAAAGGGTTAGAGTTTACAGAGGTTTATGTTGTTGATCTTATGGATGGTAGGTTTCCAAATAGAACTTTGATGAGTAAAGGTGGAAGCTTGGAAGAGGAGAGACGACTTTTTTATGTATCTGTAACACGTGCTAAAGATATTTTATATCTTAGTTATGCAACTTATGATAGAGTTAAAAAACTTGATTTTATCCATAGCCCTTTTTTAGTGGAAGCTGGACTTGTAAATGGGAAATAATTTATATAAAAAATTAAATTTTAAACAAATTAATGTATAATCATACTAATACAAAAGGATAAACCATGTTTGACGCATTGAGACTAAAAATAATAGCATATATTTATAACCTATCAAAACAACCAGTAAAATTAGATAAATTACTAGAAGCAAACTTATTGTTTAATGAGGGTATGAAACTAGATGGTACAAAACTTGGTTTTAGACTAAAGCTTGGTCGTGCTTATGTTGTATTTTTACTTTTGGCACATATTATTATTATCCCTATTGCTTTAGTCTTGCATGAATTATTTGCTATTTTAGATTGTCATGCTTCAATTGTACTTGCTGTATTTTTTACTGCAATGTTATTTGGAATTTTTAGTTTTTTTAAAGAGTGGACTAGAGATTGTGTAACAAAACAAAGGATAAAACAGATGTGGACATTGCAATTTCCACATTTTCCTTATGAAGAGTTCAATAAAGAAGTATCAAGCATATATGAAAAAGCATTAGAAGAAGAGATAAAACATGCTGATTTGGAGAGATATATTTTAGATAAATTATCTGCTTAGATTAAATTTATATCTTCTAAAAACCTTAAATTCAAAACTTAAAGATTACAACAAGTAAATATAAGAATTATTTATATATAATTCGAAATATTGAAGTTATAAAAGGTTAAAAATGTTTGAATTAAGCGATCAATTCTT
>JAYEIM010000471.1:0-4453 GCA_034660095.1 Campylobacterota bacterium
AATTTTATTTGCTTTAGGTAAATTTCCTATATGTACGGATTCAATTTTGGCTATAAAAAGGATGATAGTTATCTCTATGCCTGCATCTATGGGTGCTATTGTTGTAGATGGATTTGATAAGGAGTAAAATATATTTCTTATATAGTATCTTCATTTAATATATTTAATTATAAAAAGTATAGTTACAAATAGTAACTATACATAAAAAAGACAAATAATATTTAAAACAAAACAGTACAAACAAAACTACAGCAAACCAATAAAACCCTTTGTACTATTTTATTAAAATAACAAACTAACTAAAAATAAACCTTTCAACACCCTAAAAAATGTATCGGTTCGCAGATCGGACAAATCGCTACACTCTTGCCCTCCCTCCCTGTTCCGCCATCTCTTACGAGATGTAGTCACAGCCGATACCCCAAAGAAAAAAAGTTTAAAGTGTGTAATTTATATTTTAGGTGTAACTGTAGGTGTATTATTGAAAATATTAGTTTTCTTAAAGTGTCTTATAAGTCTAGTGTTTATCGTGGTTTAAGTGGGATATAGTTTAAGAATGGTGTCACGAGAGAGACTTGAACTCTCGACCTCCGGCTTATGAGACCAGCGCTCTAGCCAGCTGAGCTACCGTGACATGGTATTATTATTGGCTAATTTATATGATTATGGCAGAGAGTGGGGGATTCGAACCCCCGGAGGTATAACCCTCGCCGGTTTTCAAAACCGGTACATTCGACCAACTCTGTCAACTCTCTACATTAAAATAATAGTGGTGCGAATGGTCGGAATTGAACCGACACTCCGAAACCGGAATTGGATTTTAAGTCCAACGCGTCTACCTATTCCGCCACACTCGCATGCATTTTTAGTTTTAAAACTAAAGGTATATATAAATAAAACTGTCATCTTTTATTTAGTGGGCGAATTATAGCCATCTTTTATTTAATTGTCAAGTGTTTTTTAGCAATTTTTGGTATAATTTAAAATATTTAGAAATACAAGGATATTTAATGAGAAGTGATGAAGTAAAAAAAGGACACGATAGAGCACCGCATAGAAGTTTGTTAAGAGCTACTGGGTTACAAGATGAGGATTTTGGCAAGCCATTTATTGGGGTTGCGAACTCTTTTATTGAGATAATTCCTGGACATTTCTTTTTAGACAAAGTATCTGACATCATTAAAGATGAGATTAAAAAAGCTGGTTGTGTACCTTTTGAATTTAATACTATTGGTGTAGATGATGGTATTGCTATGGGTCATGATGGTATGCTTTTTTCACTTCCAAGTCGTGAGATAATTGCAAATTCAATTGAAACAGTTATGAATGCACATAAATTAGATGCAATGATAGCTATTCCAAACTGTGATAAAATTGTTCCAGGTATGATAATGGGTGCTATTAGAGTTGATGTTCCTACTGTATTTGTTTCAGGTGGTCCAATGGCTAAAGGTTACACACAAGATGGAACTCCTATAGATTTAGCAACTGCTTTTGAAGCTGTTGGAAAGTTTGAAGCTGGTGAGATTACTGAAGAGCAACTAACAGATATTGAGTGTAATGCTTGTCCAAGTGGTGGGAGTTGTAGTGGTATGTTTACTGCAAACTCTATGAATACACTTATGGAAGCTATGGGTATCGCACTTCCTGGAAATGGAACTATCTTAGCACTTACAAAAGAGCGAGAAGAGTTATATAGAAAAGCAGCAAGAAGAGTATGTGAAATTGCAAAAATGGAAGCAGAAGAGAAAGCTAAGTTTAATATGACAAATATCTTAAATGAAAATGCAGTTAGAAATGCTTTTGCTGTTGATATGGCTATGGGTGGTTCATCTAATACTGTACTTCATATGTTAGCGATTGCAAGAGAAACTGGTGCAAACTTTAACCTTGAAGATATAAATAAAATATCTCAAAAAGTTTCACATATTGCAAAAATATCTCCAAGTTTAACTACTATTCATATGGAAGATATTGATAAAGCTGGTGGGGTAAATGCAGTTATGCACGAGATGGATAAAAGAGGCGAAAATGGTGTTCTTATAGACAACCTTACAATTATGGGTGATACTATAAAACAAAGAATTGCTGATGCTTCAATTAAAGATACAAATATTATCCATACTATTGACAATCCATATAGTGAAGTTGGTGGATTAGCTATTTTATATGGTAACTTAGCTAAAGAGGGTGCTGTTATTAAAACTGCTGGAATTACAGGAGAGAGAGTATTTACAGGTACTGCTGTATGTTTTAATTCTCAAGATGAAGCAATCGCTGGAATTTTAGATCATAAAGTAAAAGCTGGAAATGTTGTAGTTATTAGATATGAAGGTCCAAAAGGTGGTCCAGGTATGCAAGAGATGTTAGCACCAACTTCTTTAATTATGGGTATGGGTCTAGGTGATAGTGTTGCACTTATTACTGATGGTAGATTTAGTGGAGCTACAAGAGGAGCAAGTATTGGTCATGTGAGTCCTGAAGCTGCTGAGGGTGGTATGATTGGGTTACTTGAAGATGGCGATTCTATCCATATTGATGTTGATAAATATATTTTATCTGTTGATTTAAGTGATGAAGAGATTGCAAAAAGAGAAGCTAACTTTACACCTATTAAAAAAGAGATAAAGTCTTCTTGGTTAAAACAATATAGAGCCTTAGTTACAAATGCATCAAATGGTGCAATGTTGAGAACTGATCTATTTTAAGTTTGAATAGATAGATACCATTAGTGTATCTATCTATTTAGCACTAAAATCTCTATGGACTTGATCCATTACTGTCTCCATACTAGATAAATAAGGAGAATCTTCTAGCCCTATTCTTAATTTAGAAAGATTCTTTAACATAGGGCTAAATTTCTTAATTGCTTTAGGCGGAATCACTTTGGAACCACTTATATTCGAACCAAGTTCTAAAAATAATAAAACCAATTCCTGATTTCCAAGTAATGCAGCATATGTTATAGGTAATACTGCGTAGTTATCTATTATATTCATAGATTTTGGACTAACTGAATGTATTCTTCTAATTATATTTGGTTTATCACTCCATACTGCACTATGAATTACACTTCTACCTAAATTATCTGTTAATGTATAATCAAATAATACAATTTTTGTTAATATTTTAAATAATTTCTCATTACAATTAGTACCAACAATTTTATGTAATATTGTAAATCCCAAAGCATCTTGATAGTTTTTATCTGCTTTACTGCTAATAAGACCACTTATATTAGCTTGAAACATCTCGCATGTAGCCGTATCTGATTTGTCATTTTCAAATATTTTAAGTATGTACTCAAAAAATATACTATGATTTGCTTTATTTACATTATGAATATTAAGTCCATACTTTATATACAATTTAAAAAGTGTTGTATGCTCATTTAATAATGGTTCAAAATATAATGGTTCTCCTGTTGAGGTAAGATAATTTAACTCCTCTTTATTATGCTCTAGTAACTCTTTTACTATAGAGATATATTGTCCGTTAGGATCAATATGTAGTAGAAGTTTATCATCATCTATTATTTTAGTCCCAAAGTTATGTAAAATAATATTATTTAATAGTTCATAAAGAGTTTGACCTTTTTTATTTCTTAAATTTGGAGTAGCATCATATGTTAATAATAACAATATTAAATCTAAGCTTTTTATACCATCAAGTACTATCATTGATAATACGGTTTCACCATTATTATTCTGTATATTTGGATCTATATCATTTGATAAAAGAAGTGATGCTAATTCAAAATCTTTTAATCGTATTGCATTGAATAATCCTGTTTCATTATGCGCATCTAGGGCATTTATATCACCGCCAAAATCTAACATTTTCATTGATGTTTTAAGTAAGCTTGCTCTTCTGCTTTGTTTATCAACACTAAGTTTTGTTGATGCTGCAATTAGCTCCATCATAATTGTATTATTTTTAGCAGTTTTAGAGTTTACATTTGCTCCATACTCTAATGCTAAATCTATAATATCTTCTGCTTCATCACCCCTTAGTGCAGTTTGAAAAAGATAAGATTCACCTTTTTTATCTTTAATTGTAGGATCAATTCCTGCAACTAAAAGATCTTTTGCTATTGGATCACTTTTTATAACCTCAGTATGCTGCATAAGAGTATCACCGTTTTCATCAATATAATTTAAATCAATATCTTTTAATCCTAATAGATATTGAATAAAAGTTTGATCTCCATATGAAAGAGCATCATATAATATATTTCTTCCATGCTTATCCATATTATTTATATCCGCACCATAATTGATAAGCACTTTAGCCATTTTATGATTACCAAATACTATAACATTTTGTAATAAACTTCGTCCATCTATATCTTTTTGATTTACATCTATTTTATTTAGATCTAATAGCTCTTTTACAACTATTAAGTTATTCTTTTCTATTGCAATATTAATAGCTGTTTTTTTATCATTATTTT
>JAYEIM010000472.1:0-4366 GCA_034660095.1 Campylobacterota bacterium
ACTTAAGCCATAGGTCACCATCTCTATACTTATCTACACCTATTGCTAATATATGAAGATTTGGTTTACTATTGCTTCTACCTTTGTAGTTTACTACTATCTCATCTAGGTTTGACTCTATAGTTCCAGCTTTGTTTGTTGCTTTGAATCCTATAGTGTTTGTACCATTTGAAAGTGAGATAAGTTTATCTATAGTAAAACACTCTTTTCTAGTTCTATTTTGTTTTTTTAGTTTTAAGGCTCTATCTTTACTTATAAAATCTACTGTCATACCGTTTAGATAAAGTGTAAGATTATTGTAGCTTCCTTTATCATTTTCACATATTTCTAGGTTTAAAGTAAAATCTCTATTTTGACTGTATTTGACACTATTCTTAATACTTACAGTAGGAGCTGATGAATCTCTATCAATTATTTTTTTAAGACTACCAGCTTTTGCATATTGACTTATATTTTTACCATTAAGTACTTTTTGAATTAAATCTGGTCTATAAAAAGTATCATAAAATTTATCTATTGATGATACTGTCATAGGTCCAGTTGATACATTTAAATATTTTGCACCATTTTTTGAGGCATCAAAAAATCCTTCAGGAGTTATAGCCAACCATTCAACATGACTTTTATTATATTTATCTAGTATAGAGTTTAAACTTTCTGATACATTTAAGTTTCTAGCAATGATTGAATCAGAATGTCTAAATAAATAAACACTTAGGATGTGTTTTCCAGATGATATATCATAATAATCTAATCTGCGATTGTTATCATTTTCTAAAACAATAAATGAGTTTTCTTCATTATAGTTTTCATGCCATCCTTTAAAATCTAAATTTTGTATATTAAATTTCTGAACAATTTGACTATTTATTAAGTTGTATAGATATAAATACTGTTGCCCTTTTTCTAAGACATTTAGTAATAAAAAGTTTCCTTTATTACTTAGTGTACCATCTTTATCAAATTTAAAATAAGTGTCCCTTTTAATATTATATAAAAATTTCCATGATAAAACTAAAGATTTTTCTTCATAAAAGTTATTGATAAAGCCTAAATCCTTTGGAATATATTTTTCTTGCTTTAATTGAAAACTATCTAAATCAAAACTATACATTATCCAAGCAAAGTCGTCACTTGATTTCAATATTTTATTATCAGAGGTATTAATAAAAATATATAATTTTTTACCATTCTTGGAAAACTGTATAGATTCAAGTGAAAAATCATAGTTTAAATAATTTTTAAGATTAATTTTATTTTTATTTTTTGTTTTAGGATTGACTAATATAATTTCACTATCATCTATTCTTGCTACTAAACCATTATTACTTATGTTATCAAAAGATGAACTTTCTCTATTTAAAGTATAAATTTCATTTAAATTATTTAGGTTGTAAATATAATATTTCTTTTCAACACTTGAAGTATTGGGATTGTATTTTTTTTCAAATGTTAAAGTGTAGTTTGCATTCTCATTTAATACATGCTGTCTCCCTTTCAATAAAGGAAGTTGATTAAATATTTTTGCATCAAACCTAGTAAAAGGTCCATTTTTATTATAAATTAAATTGTTAAATTGATCGTACCCACTTTTAACATTATTGGCTTTAAACTCTTTCAGCACTTTTTGTTTTTTAATATCATATAGCTGAATTCTATTTTCAAAGTTAACGAAAAAAAGACTATTATCATCAAATGAATTTTGAAATATCTTTTTAACACCAAGTATTGAAATTGAATTTAATTTTTTATTGTTTGAAACATTCCATACATTAATTACATTTCTAAATGTACTAACAAATATATTTTTACTATCTTCTGTTATATAAAGATCACTAATTTTATCAGAGTTTGTGATAAGAGTACTTATGGGGGTATTGCTTTTTAGTGACCATTTTGCAATATGACCATTTTTATTTTTATTTCTATTAAATTTATTCCATGAATGACCTATCGTATAGAAATATTTACTATCTTTAGTAAATACAATTTTTTCAATTTTCTCTGCATACTTCTTATAAGTTTTTATAAGTTGTTTGGTATTAATGTTCCAAAGATACAATTGTGTATAAGAAATATTTTTTTTAGCAACAGTAGATGTAAACATTTTGGTTTCCGAGATTGCATATATTACATATTTTTGATTTGGACTTGTTTTTTTACTTGTTATTTTAATGTTTCTTATTGTTTCATCCTTCTCTAAATCATGTGCAGATAGAGGAATATTACTTTTTATGTTATTCATCATTCTATCAATATCTTTTATATCTTTATTATCAATAATATTACTATTTGAACTCATTGGATACTCTTTAACAACCTTTTCGGTTACAATGTCTACTTCAACTGATTTATAAAAAGTATCATCATTTTTCCAATCAGACCATTCAATTAATATATTATTACTATTTAGCAGTTTTAATTTGAATCTGACTTTAAGTCCATTTTCAAGTTTAGGAAGATATGTTTCTAATAATATTCTTTTTATAACCATTTCTTTTTTGTAGTCCCAAATAATAATATTTTTATCATCTGATGAAATTAAATATTTCTCATCTGATGTTACCGAAAGCATATTTATATTTGATGTATGTCCAGTTTGAGCAAATGGGTTTCCTATCTTGTTTGCATAAATACTTATTTGTAAAAATAATAGTATCAGTAGTAGTTTTAGTTTCATTTTTGGTTTTCCCTTTTGGTTAATTTCTTCTTGTGTTATATCATTATATCTTATTAATCAGTTACTGTAATTTTAAATTTTCAATAATATTCTTTTGAAAATTTTCTGATGAATTTACATCTTCTAAGTATTTTTTGAACCATATATATTTTAATGCAATTTTACTATTATATTTATATTTTTCAATATTTTTAATTGCTATTTTATCATATTGTATTAAAGTACTTTTTATATTTTTCATAGCTAAATCTTTTAATCTTTCAGTAGATACTTTAAGAGTTTTACCTATCATTGGTGGTATATACTGCAACATTGCTAAATAATTAATAAAATAATAACCATCACAATCTTTTGAAATATAGTTTAAATTGTTATCTCTGTAATGTCTAGATATTTTCTCATACATTTCATCACTTATGATGCTTTGCTCAAAAATTACTCTTGGATAAATTGCAACATTTTTTTCAAGAGTAGCCGCTTCACTTATACCCTCTCCTAAGATTAAATTATCAGTGATACATGAATATTTAGATGAGATTGCTCCTCGTATTAAAAATTCATATTTATTTGCAACAAAATGGCTAATAGAACTTATCATCATTGATAATTTTAAAATCATGGTGCTTTTAACAATATTTATATTATCTCCTATCTCTTGTTCATAGCACATTGTAATTACAAAGGTATCAGATACCCATGTATATTTCATTGTAATATCATCTAAATACTCACCACCTTCTATATTATCTTTGCGGTTTTTTTCAAACTTAAGATATTCAGTTATACTTTTTAAATTTTTATAAAAATCTTCTGCAATATAATCATTTTTGATATTGTCTTTTATATAATCTGAAAACCCTAAAATATCTATAAATGCTGTATATTGGATACTTTGTCCAGATTGTTCAATAATAAATAATTCTCTTATATCTTCATCTTGTTTTGAGATATATTCCTCACACTCTTTTTTACTTGCAAGGAAAAGATAAATATCTATCTCAATATCACTAAATGGCATTTTTGTTCTTGGAAATTCTACTTCAATTTTAGATAACTTTTCTTCTTGTTCTGTGTTAATTTTAATATTATTATTTAATATAACAGAATATTGGATTTCTTGCATATTTATTTCCTTGTTTTTTATTTATTTCTATTAAAATTAGCATCTTTTTCACAATGTAAAATACAATTGCAATCTTTATTTGCATCACTAAATGTACATTCTTTATCTATCACTTCAACCTCTCTAAAAGTCCAAAACTATCACTTTCAAACTTACTAAAAGCAAACCACTTTTTCCCAAGGTCTTTTAAACTAGCCCCAATATGATAAACATCTTTATCATCCACTATCATAAATCTATCATGAGAATCTTTAAAAGTCTTAAGAGTTAGATTTTTATATTGTGTATTGTATTTATCTACATCTTGCTTTAACTGTTTTGATATAGTTTTGGTATAGATTGTTATATCTATATTTTGATTTTTACTAAAAAATATCAATACACTATCATCTACATAGTTATCAATAAGTACAATGCTTTTTTTAGCATCTCTTACAATATCTGACATAAAGTTATGTGCATCAAAAACTTGACCGTTGTAAAATATACCTTGCTTTGGTTTTAATGTGTTGTCTTCTAATGCATTGAAAAGTTTATCAAATTTTTCATCTGAGTTTATTTCA
>JAYEIM010000473.1:0-4361 GCA_034660095.1 Campylobacterota bacterium
ATTCAAAAAAAATATAAAGAGATACTTTCATCAATTTTCAAAGATGAAGATATTGCATTAGTTCCATACAAAACACCAGGTATAGAATTGGCTCTTGCACTTAGTGAAGAACTAGATAAATTCGAAACGATACCAAATATTATATTTTTACAAAACCATGGACTCATAGTCACTTCACCTCATAAGCAAGATATAAAAAGAATTACTGAAGAAGTGTTAGAAAAAATAGAAAACTATCTAAAAATAGATATGAATAGATACAAACTTACAAATAAAATATCATATCTTCTAAATAGTGTGCAAAAAAACTCAAACATATCATATCTAAGTGAAGATTGCTATCTAAATGAGCAGATTATTCAAAATCAAGAGTTGTTTTTACAAACTCCTTTTTGTCCTGACAGTTTAGTTTTTTGTGGAGTGAGTGCAGTTGTGATTGAAAACCTATTTGATATAGTATCACTTGAGAGCTACAAAAAGAAATATTTTGAACTACCAAAAGTTATCATATTTGAAAACAAACTTTTTTTTATAGCACAAAATATTAAAAAAGGAAAAGAGATGGAGGAAGTCATGAAGTTTCATATTATGGTTTTAGAACAAAGTGTAAAAAATGATAAAAACTTTTTAGAGTTAGAGGAATTGGCTTATCTTAATAATTGGGAAGCTGAGAAATTTAGACAGAAACTGTGAGGATAATATTATGCACTTATTAGAAAAAAAATCAGTTAAACATTTATCACTTGCATTAGCTATAGTGTATTTTTTAAGTTTATTGGTATCATCACTTATTAAAGGTGGTAGATGGGACTTGAATGAACAAATTGCATTTGGTCAAAGACTCTTGGAGGGTATTTCAAGTTATGCAAATGGGAAAACTGATTTATTTTTTCCATCTTCTCCATATTTTCCAGGCGTTGGTTATTTATCATATATCTTTAGCTTTTTAGGACTTGACAGCGTATATATAAATGAAATTATAATGCTAGTAATTGCCGTATCAATAGGAGCGATTTATTTCATACTATTACAAAAGCTAACATTAAAAATATATCCCAATATTTCAAAAACTGTAGTTTTAGCGATTACTATTATTTTATTTGCAACACATTTTATGAGTTATATTTCATACATGATTGAATTTAAACCTGACACAATTTTACTTGTGATAGGATTAAATTCACTTTTTTTATTGGAACAAGAAAACAAACCTAATATTCTAACTTTAACTACAGTAGGGCTACTGTTATTTTTAGCTGTATTTTTTAAACAATCTTTTTTTATCATATATGGTTTAGTTTATTTGTTAATAGTACTTAATAAATTTTTTAATTTAAAAGAAAAAATAGTTATTTTACTAACATACTCCAGTATAGGTTTAATAGCTTTATATCTAGTATTTGATATTGACAATGTATATTATTTTACAGTTGAAGCTATGGGTAAACATCCTATGCTAGACATTAAGACTATAATATACCTTTTCGGTAGTAGTTTTATTAATAATATAATTTTTTGCTTGTCATTATTATTTTTTTTATACAAAAGGTACAATAAGTTTTCCTTGAAATCTTTAGAAACTAAATATTTTCTATTTGCATTTGTATGGTTTATTTTTTCAGCATTATCTACTGCAAAACTTGGTGGTAATGGAGGAAATGTACAGGTAGGACTTGTTGTCTTTATTCCATTTGCAGTTTTTGCATTAAATGAAATATTTAGAAAATTTTACAATCAAAAATATTTTTATTTATTTATTATATTTGTTTTATTAGTTGGTACGTTTGCCTATTTAGTAAAAGTATTTATACATACTAACTCTTACATATCAAAATTAAATAATGACCTTGAAAGTATTGAATATCTAGCAAAAAAGTTTGAGGAAAAAAATGTTTTCGTAGATGGGAATACATATATAATTGCAAAAGCATCGGGAATGAACATTGTAACAGAAGCAGAAACAGTAGGACATTTCAACAATATTCCTAACTATGACATGAGTAGAATAAAAAATGCTATTGATAATAAAGTATATGATTTATTTTTTATGAAAACAGATTTAGCTTATTACAAAGACAAGGACATAAGAAAAAAACTTGATCAAAACTATAAAATTTATACCAGTGAAGATTTACCAACTCATTTAGAAAACAAAATATATGTTAAAAAGGAAAAATAAATGCACATAATAGTACCAATGTCAGGGATAGGAAAAAGATTTATAGATGCTGGATATAAAGATCCAAAGCCACTTGTAGTTGTAGATGGTAAACCAATTATAGAACATGTTTGTGATCTGTTTCCAACTGAAGATAAATTTACTTTTATTTGTAATGCTAAACATTTGGCAGAAACAAATATGAAAGAAGTATTACTTAGTATTAAACCAAATGCAAATGTAGTAGAGATACCAAATCATAAGCTAGGTCCTGTTTATGCTGTTTCTTTAGTGGAAGAGTACATTGAAGATGAAGAAGAGATTATAGTCAACTATTGTGACTTTGGTACATATTGGGACTATGATGACTTTTTAAAACATACACGCAATAGAGATGCAGATGGTGCGATACCATCTTATAAAGGGTTTCATCCGCATATGTTAGGAAATACAAACTACGCATTTATGCGAGATAAAAACCAATGGATGCTAGAGATAAAAGAGAAAGAGCCATTTACAGATAACCGTATGGAGGAGTATGCTTCAAATGGAACTTATTATTTCAAAAAAGGTTCTTATGTAAAAAAATACTTCAAAGAGCTAATGGATAAAGATATAAATTTAAAAGGTGAATTTTATGTATCTTTAATATATAACTTACTTATAGAAGATGGTTTAAAAGTATCTATTTATGACATACAACATATGCTTCAATGGGGAACACCTCAAGATGTAGAGGAGTATAACACTTGGTCGAAATATTTTAGAGATGCTATAGAAGAAAAAGTAAAACCACAAGCAAATGAAAATAGTATAACTCTTATACCACTTGCAGGTCGTGGAAGTAGATTTGCTAAAGTTGGGTATAAAAACCCAAAACCTCTTATAGATGTAAGTGGGAAGCCTATGATAATACAAGCAGCAAACTCACTCCCAAATAGTGAAAAACAGATATTTGTAACGCTTCAAGAACATTTAGATAATTATCCACTTCAAGATACTTTAAAAAAAGAATATTCAGATTGTAAAATAGTAGCTATAGATGAAGTGACAGAAGGTCAAGCTATCACTTGTAGTCTAGGTTTAAAAGATACAGATATAAACTCTTCACTTCTTGTGGCTGCTACAGATAATGGGATGATATATGATAAAGAAAAATACCAAAAGCTAATAGAAGATGAAAGTATAGATGCAATAATATTTACATTTAGAAACCATATAAGTAGCAAGAACAATCCTCAAATGTATGGGTGGGTAAAAACAGATAATACGAACAATGCTAAAGGTGTATCTGTAAAAGTACCTATTTCGGATGATCCGTATAATGACCACGCAATAGTAGGAACATTTTGGTTTAAAAAAGTTGAGTATTTTAATAAAGCTTTAGAAAATTTACTAGCAAAAGATATAAAAGTAAATGGTGAATATTATGTAGATAGTTTGATGGGTGAGCTTATAGAACTTGGACTAAATGTAAAAGTTTTTGAAGTAGAAGATTATATATGTTGGGGGACACCTGATGATTATGAGACATTTGTATATTGGCAAAGTTTTTTTCATAAAGTAGATTGGCATCCATATAGTTTAGAAAATGATATAACAGTAAATCAAGACAAATTAAAAGAACTTGATAAGCAATATAGAACATTTGAGCAAGAGAATAAATGAGTAAGATTAAAAAAGAGTTAAAAAGATTTTTAGTTGCTGGATTAAGTGCTGTTGGCACTGATTTGGTGACTTACTATATATTATTAAGCTTTTTATCTCATGATATAGCAAAAGCAATATCTTTTCTTTTAGGTACTATAGTTGCCTTTGTGATAAATAAATATTGGACTTTTGAAAAACAAGAAAAAAGCTATAAAGAGATATTTCAGTTTGGAATATTGTACAGTGCTACACTTGGTGCAAATGTATTGACAAATAAGATAGTACTGAACAACACAGAGATAGTTTTTGTAGCTTTTTTAATAGCTACAGGAGTTAGTACCGTGCTTAATTTTATTGGACAAAAATTTTGGGTATTTAAATAATGGAGGAAAAATGAAATTATCAATAGTCGTACCATGTTACAATGAAGAAAGAAATATACCTTTGATATTAGAAAAATTTCAAAGCGTGATTAATAGAGATGATGTTGAAGTACTTTTAGTAAATAATGGTTCAACTGATAATAGTCAAACTATTTTCGATGAACTTGTAC
>JAYEIM010000474.1:0-9524 GCA_034660095.1 Campylobacterota bacterium
CTTGCACATGATATAGTATTGTTATGACTTAATCTAGTATCAAAAAATAGTTTTTGTCCCAAGAGTGCTTTTTCATAGTTATATGTGGGTTTTGTAGGTATAGGTGTTATTAATTCTTCAGCAAATAAATATATAAAAGATATGAAAAGTAAAGCTAAGTATCTATACATCTATCGACCTTTTTCGATTTTTAATAATTATAACATAACCAATATAATAAAAATATTTATTTGTAAGTATTACTCATAATATCAATGATAACTTGATCTGTTATCTGCATACCATCTTGAGATAACTTTCCTATATGTTTAAGTGTATCTTCTATATCTGTAGCAATTATACCCTCTCCACCATGTAAATATTTATCATGACTTGCCAATACATAAGCATCAAATGCAGCATAAATAGTTGTAGCTATTTTCATAGCACAAGAAGATTTTGCACCATCACAAATGATACCAGATACATCTCCTAAAGTATTTGCAATAGCATGAGAAACCATCTCGAAACTATTTTTATTTATAAAACATAATGCTCCAGAAACAGCAGCAGCAGAACATATCACACCACAATAAGCTGATAATCTTCCAACATTTGTTTTTATATGTACTGTTGATAGATGTGAGAAAAAAAGTGTTCTAACTAATTGTTCTTTATCAATTTTAAAATGGTTTGCATACTCTATAAGTGCCAATGATGCAGCCATACCTTGGTTTCCACTTCCACTTGTGGTCATAACTGGCAATGAACATCCACTCATTCTAGCATCACTTCCTGCTGCTGCAAATGAAGCTGCCCTATTTCGTACATCATCTCCATAAAAACCATTTTCTATATGTTCTTGGATAACTTTTCCAATATTTACACCATAATTTCCACTTAATCCCTCTTTTGCTATTTGTGTGTTTAGTGTAATTACTTTTGACATAAGTGGTTCTATAAGTTTTATATCTATAACTTGTGCTAAGTTATAGATAAGTTCTATACTCAATATCTCTCTATGTGTTTGTGAAGTATTAAAACATTTGTCATTACAAGCTTGTTGAAGCAGTACCTCTTTGTCTCTTTGTATTTTAGTGATATTTGTATGTAGATGTTTTATCTCTACACCTGAGCAGTGCTTTTCATTGTGTAATTCAACCATAATATAAAGTTTTGCATCATTTTCTACATGGATAACTTCAATCTCTTTTGTATTTAAAAAAATTTTAACATTTTTCATCTGTTCAAGTGTGATATCTGATATAACCATTAAATCTTTTGATGCATCACCATATAAAAGACCCATAATAGCAGATACTTCAATACCAATCATACCGCCACTATTTGGCACTACTACACTTTTTACATTTTTGATAATATTTCCAGATACTCTTATAACTACCTTATCTATCTTATCATGCTCAAATACCTCTTTTGCTTTCGCAGCTGTAAATGCTATAGCAATTGGTTCTGTACAACCTTGTGCAGGGACAACTTCCTCTTGTAGTATACTTAAAACATTATCTATAGTTTGTTGTGAGAATTGCATCTATAACCTTTAATATATTTTTATTATGAAAACTTATTTATTATTACATCCAATGAGATTGTAAAGTATATTTTCTATATCTATAATTTCATTTTCACTTAAAGTTAGTAATACTTTATCTTCTCGCATCAATCTGCTTGAATCTATCATTTTAATCGCATTACACAACACAACGCTATCTTTTTTTAGTTTATCTCTTGCTTTTAAAAAGTAGGCAAAGTCATTGTCTCTTACTTGTGAACTTAAAGGTAAAACTACTACATCTTTAAGAGTTGTATCTTTAAGCATACGATTTAACAAATTATTTTGAAAAACCAAAACTGGACGAACTTTCCCTATATCAAGCTCTTTTTTATCGCCTAAATTAGCTAAATAAATCTCACCTTTTTTAATACACATCTTCAATTCCATCTAATAAAGAATCATCTTCCAAACTTGAAGAGTGAATTAAACTTTTATTTCTTAGTTTAAAATTTTGATACTCTATCTCTTCTATTGTTTTTTTTATCATCTCTTCATACATAATAGGTATAAAATAACCTTTTATATCTTTTGTTTTTTTATTTACCACTTGAACTACCACATCAAGTTTATCTATAATAGATGGTGTTCGATTTATATCTACTATACCTATTTGTCGCATATTATAATCCTTTTTAAATATGTGCTTATAATATCACATATTAAATATGTTTTTTATTAAATATGTTTCAATGGTAAACATCAACACCAAAACAAAACACATAATATTAAAAAAATAAGTTTTTATAACTATCCCTTAATTCCTATGCAATGTATAAGGATTTCTTTGTGCAGTTGGCATAATAAGTGTTTGTTGTATATTTACATGTTTTGGTGCATTTAAAACATATACAATCAAATCTGCTATATCTTTTGCACTCAAAGGTGTGTATCCTTTATATACTGCATCAACCTTATCTTTATCTCCATCAAACCTTACATCTGAAAATTCTGTTTCAACTGCACCTGGAGCGATATTTGATACTCTAACATTGGTCCCTATTAAATCTATATTCATAGAGTCACTTATAGCATGAACAGCAGATTTTGTAGCACTATAAACATTTCCACCAGGATAATTCATAATACCAGCTATTGAACCTATATTTACAATATGTCCAAAGTTATTTTCTCTCATATGTGGAACAATGACACGACTTACATACAACAACCCTTTTATATTTGTATCTATCATATTTTCCCAATTTGACAAAACACCTTGATCTATTTTTTCAATTCCAAGAGCAAGACCTGCGTTATTTATCAATATATCTATATTTTGTTTTATTAAACTATGTGATAATTTTTTTTCTACATCTTCTTGATTAGTTACATCTAAAGCAAAAATATTTATTTTTATATCATATTTAGCCAATAGCTCTTTTTTTATCTCTTTTAACTTCTCTTTTCTTCTGCCTGTTAGAATAAGATTTACATTTTTCTTTGCCAATTCTATCGCACAAGCTTTACCTATACCAGATGTAGCTCCAGTTATAAGTGCTAATTTATTTTTAATATTATTCATATATCTTCCTGATTTTTTATTTTGTATTGTATCATTATTTATCAATAAACTAATTTAATAATTTTAAAGAAAATGCTACACTAATGCTATAAATGATTTGTAGACTGTATTCAAGATAAATTTTGAAGTTTCATTATATATAATAAACTAACAAAAAATTTCTCAAACAAATAAACACAAAAGGAAACAATATGGCATATGCTAGACCAAATTTTAAAGAGAAGTACGATAATTTTATCGGAGGAGAATGGGTTGCACCAGTAGATGGTAAATATTTTGAGAATTTTTCATCAATAGATGATAAAATAATCGCAAAAGTTGCACAATCAAACACAAAAGATATTGATGTTGCAGTTGAAGCTGGATATAAAGCTTTTGAAACTTGGGGTAAAACTTCTGCGACTGAAAGAAGTGTTGTTTTAAATAAAATAGCTGATAAAATTGAAGAGAATCTTGAGGCAATAGCTATTGCTGAAACATTTGATAATGGTAAAGCTATAAGAGAAACAATTAATGCAGATTTACCTTTGACTATTGATCATTTTAGATATTTTGCAAGTGTAATTAGAGCAGAGTCTGGAACTACAACAGATTTAGATGCAAATACTGTATCACAAGAGATTCATGAGCCTTTAGGTGTTGTAGCACAAATCATCCCTTGGAATTTCCCTATTTTAATGGCTGCTTGGAAAATTGCTCCTGCAATTGCAGCTGGAAACTGTGTGGTTTTAAAAGCTGCTGAACAAACTCCTGTATCTATTATGATTTTAATGGAAGCGATTCAAGATGTTATTCCTGCTGGTGTAATTAATATCGTTAATGGTTTTGGTCCAGAAGCTGGAAAACCTCTTGCAACGCATCCAGATATTAGAAAAGTTGGATTTACGGGTGAAACTACTACTGGTAAGTTAATTATGCAATATGCGTCTGAAAATCTTATCCCTGTAACACTAGAGCTTGGTGGAAAATCACCAAATATTTTTATGCCAAGTGTTATGGATAAAGATGATGCATTTTTAGATAAAGCTATTGAAGGTTTAGTTTTATTTGCATTTAATCAAGGTGAAGTTTGTACTTGTCCTTCAAGAGCATTAATCCACGAGTCTATTTATGATAAATTTATGGAAAAATGTTTAGCAAGAATTGAAGCTATTGTTTTAGGTGATCCTTTAGAAGCTACAACTATGATGGGAGCTCAAGCTTCAAAAGATCAATATGAAAAAATCTTACATTATATAAATATTGGTAAAGATGAAGGAGCTGAACTTCTAATAGGTGGAGAAGCTTATGAAAATGAAACACATCCTGATGGATTTTATTTAAAACCAACAGTATTTAAAGGTAACAATAAAATGAGAATTTTCCAAGAAGAGATTTTTGGACCTGTATTATCTGTAACTACATTTAAAGATGAAGCTGAAGCTTTAGAGATAGCTAATGATACTTTATATGGTTTAGGAGCTGGAGTATGGACTAGAGATGTTCATGAGATGCAATCATTAACTCGTGGTATTGAAGCAGGTAGAGTTTGGGCAAACTGTTATCACTTATACCCATCTCATGCTTCATTTGGTGGATATAAAAAGTCAGGAATAGGAAGAGAAACACATATGATGATGTTAAACAACTATAGACATACTAAAAATGTTTTAACTTCTTATGATCAAAATGCTTTAGGTTTCTTTTAATGGCTACAAAAAGAGTTGAGGCAACTGCCCAAGCTTTAGAGATAATTGAAAAATTAAAAAGTGAAAATGGTGAATTGATATTTCATCAAAGCGGTGGTTGTTGCGATGGTTCTGCACCTATGTGTTTTCCAAAAGGGGAATTTATGGTGGGTAGTCGTGATGTAAGAGTTGGCGAAATTGGGGGCTGTGAATTTTTCATGGCACCTGACCAATTTGAGTATGTTAAAAATACTCATCTTACTATAGATATCACAAAAGGGAGGGGTTCTAGTTTTTCACTAGAAATTCCTTTAGGACTTAGATTTATAGCAGTTTCTAGACTTTATACACCTGAAGAGGAAGCTGATTTTGAAGAGATAGTCTAAACTAGACCATTTCAAAGGAAAAATTTGGTATCTTTTTAGTTATATTATAAATTATATAGCTAAAGGGATACAATGAGATATAAAGTATTAGATAAAAATAGTGTTTGTGATTTCCTTAAAAACATAGATACTATACAAGAATTTTTTAACAATGATGATATTGAAGCTAAAGAGATAGGCGATGGAAATCTAAATTATGTTTATCTTATTAGTTCAATTAAAAATCCAAAAAAAGCATTGATAGCAAAACAAGCTGTTCCTTATTTACGATGTGTTGGCGTTGAGTTTCCTTTAAGTCGTGAAAGAATGACTTACGAGATAAGAGCTTTAAAACAATTTAAACAAATAGTACCCACTTTTATACCTGATATATATTACAGTAGTGAAGATATGAGTTTATTGGTTATGCAATACCTTGATAGTCATGTTATTTTAAGAGCAGGATTAATTAAATCTAGAACTTATCCAAACTTTAGTGAACATATATCTACATATCTATCAAATACACTTTTTTATACCTCCTCTTTATATCTTCAAAGTGTTGATAAAAGAGATTTGATAGATAAATTTAATTCCAATACTGAGCTTTGTAAACTTACAGAAGATTTTGTATTTACTTTTGCATTTATGGATCAAGAAACAAATGACAATGAAAATGTAAAAGATAATCCTTTAGCCCAAAATATTTTTAATGATATGGAATTTAAGCATAAAGTTTTAGAGTTAAAATATAAATTTATGACACAAAATGATGCTTTAATTCACGGAGATTTACATACAGGCTCCATTATGCTAAATGAGACAGAAACTTATGTGATAGATCCAGAATTTGCATTTGTAGGACCATTTGGCTTTGATATAGGAGCATTATTAGCAAATATTGTTAATAATTATATCTATCACAATATAGTAACCAAAGACACTAAACAACAAGATTGGCTTCTTGAGTCTATTGAGGATATTTTAGATACATTTAACAGTAAATTTTTAGAATTATGGAGTAATACTAAAAATACAAGCTTAATAATAGACGGATTACTTGATGATGAGTCTAAAAGAACTTACCAAACTAAATTTTTAAAATCAATACTAAAAGAAACAGTAGGTTTCGCAGGCTGTAAAATGGCACGAAGAATATTTGGTGTTGCAGGAGTGGAAGAGATAAGAGGAATTAAAGATAAAGAGCTTAGAAAAAAAGCTGAAAGTATGGTTTTTGATATTGCAAGAGAGTTTGTTTTAAAATATGACCAGATAGAAGATATTGAACAAATTATAGATATAATAAAGGATAAGAGTGAACGGTAAATATAAAGCACTATGGCTAAATGAAGATAAATTTTTAGAGGTTATTGATCAAACAAAACTTCCATTTGAATATAAAACAAAAGTACTTAAAACTACAGATGAGATTGTGATTGCAATTAAAGATATGACAGTAAGAGGTGCTGGAGTTATTGGAAGTGTGGCTGCATTTGGAATATATACTGCTTGTATAGAGTGTGATGGTGATTTAACTATCTTGGAGCAAAAAGCAAAGCAGATACGAGAATCTAGACCAACTGCTATAAATCTCATGTGGGCTGTTGATAAAATGATGGAAGATTTAAAAGGCTCTGAAGATTTAACTAAAGATGCTTTAGAGTTAGCAATAAAATTAAATGATGATGAGGCACTAGAAAGTGAAAAAATAGCATCTTATGGTTGCGATATAATTGAAAATATATTAAAACAAAAAAACAAAAAACAGATAAATATTTTAACACATTGCAATGCTGGTTGGCTAGCAGTAATAGATGAAGGTACAGCTTTGGCACCAATTTATGAAGCTAAAAAAAGAGGTATAGATGTACATGTTTGGGTTGATGAAACAAGACCTAGAAATCAAGGGGCAAGTTTAACTGCATGGGAATTAACACAAAGCGGAATAAATCATACAATAATTGCTGATAATACTGGTGGTCATCTTATGCAAGATGGTCAAGTTGATATGGTGATAACTGGTGCAGATAGAGTAAGTGCAAGTGGTGATGTTGCAAATAAAATTGGAACTTATCTCAAAGCATTGGCAGCATTTGATAATGATATCCCTTTTTATGTTGCAATTCCTGCTTCAACTTTTGATTTTGATATTATTGATGGTGTAAAAGAGATACCAATTGAGTTAAGAAGTGAAGATGAAGTAAAATATATCAAAGGTGTCACTAAAGATGGAGAAGTAGTAGAGATACTAATAACTCCAAAAGACTCACCCGCAATAAATTATGGATTTGATGTGACACCTGCAAGATTAATTACAGGACTTATAACAAATAAGGGTGTTTGTGAAGCTAGTTTTGATAAAATCAAAGAAAAATTTAACAGTTAAAAAATAGAGGATAATATATTGACACATTCAGAGAGTTTGATTCATAAAAGTTTATGGAATGACAAAGAGGCAAAAAAGTTTAAAACAGATTTAGATTTAAGAGTTTATACATCAAGATTATTAGGACAAGATAGTTCTTTAGTTTTACATGGCGGAGGAAATACTTCTGTAAAATCAACAGCAACAAATCTTTTTGGTGAAACAGAAGATATTTTATATGTAAAAGGTAGTGGTTGGGATTTGGCTACTATTGAAGCGGAAGGTTTTGCTCCTGTTAAAATGGATATGCTCCTTAAGATGGCAGAATTAAAAGAGTTAGATGATACAAATATGGTAAAATACCAAAGATTAGCTATGACAAATCCATCTGCACCTAACCCATCAGTTGAAGCTATACTACATGCTATAATTCCCTATAAATTCGTAGATCATACTCATACAGACGCAGTTGTTACTATAACAAATACGAAAGATGGTGAGAAAAGAATTAGAGAACTTTATGGTAAAAAAGTTTTAGTTATACCATATATTATGCCTGGATTTGTTTTGGCTAAATTAATTTATGATATGACTAGAGATGTTAATTGGGATGAGTTAGAGGGGATGGTTTTATTAAATCATGGGTTATTTACTTTCAATGATGATGCTAAAAAATCATATGAAAAAACTATTGAGTTAGTAGATATTGCAGAACAATATTTAAAAGATCAAGGTGCAACTTTAAAAGTTAAAAAAGCAAAATCCAATATTTCAACTTTACAATTAGCAAAAATAAGAAAAGAGGTATCAACTCTTAAAGGTTGTGCTACAATCTCTATTTTAAATGATTCCAATGAAGCTATTAATTTTTCATCAAAAGATGTAGATAAAATTGCTACTAAAGGACCATTGACTCCTGATCATGTTATCCGAACAAAAAGAGTTCCTGTAATAATTGGTAAAAATTATAAAAATAATTTAAAGAACTATGTTGAAAATTACAAACAATATTTTAATGATAATAAAAATGCTGAAACACTTTTAAATCCAGCACCAAATTTTGCAATATTAAAAGATAATGGTACCTTGTCTTTTGGCAAGAATACAAAAGAGGCAAATATCATAAAAGATATAAATGATCACACATTTGAAGCTATATTAAAAGCAGAAAAACTAGGTGGATATAAAGCATTAAGTGCTAAAAATATTTTTGATGTAGAGTATTGGGAACTTGAACAGGCAAAATTAAAAAAGGGTGGAACTTCTCCTGAATTTAGTGGAAAAGTTGCTATAGTTACAGGTGGAGCTAGTGGTATAGGATTAGCAATTGCAAAAAAACTAAATGCAAACGGAGCAGCTGTAGTTGTTTTTGATATCAATCCAGATGTTGAAACTCTATTTACAACAGCTGACATGATAGGTATTAAATGTGATTTAACTTCTTCAAAAGATATTCAAAATGCAGTAGATAAAACAGTTAAAAGCTTTGGGGGTATTGATATAGTTGTAAGTAATGCAGGCATCTTTACTCCTAGTGAAACTTTAGATAACATGAGTGATGAGAATTGGTTAAAAAGTATGGCTATAAATCTTACATCACATCAAAAACTTATCAAATACACAACACCATTTTTAAAACTTGGAATTGACCCTGCTATTGTTATGGTAGCATCTAAAAACTTTCCAGCACCTGGAAAAGGAGCTGGAGCTTATAGTGTTGCAAAAGCTGGACAAACTCAATTAGCTAGAATTGCTGCATTAGAATTAGGCGAGTATGGGGTGCGTGTAAATACACTTCATCCACATGCTGTATTTGATACAGCCATTTGGACACCTGAAGTTTTAGCTAATCGTGCAAAAGCATATAATATGAGCGTAAAAGAATATAAAACAAACAATGTTCTTAAAACAGAAATAAAGTCAGACAATGTGGCAGAACTTGTATGTGCAATGGCAGGTAAGCCTTTTGCTAAAACTACAGGTTCTCAAGTTGCTATTGATGGTGGAAGTGATAGAATTATTTAATAAAAACAATAATACCGCTATTTTA
>JAYEIM010000474.1:9624-19077 GCA_034660095.1 Campylobacterota bacterium
TAATTGCAGGTATTATCTCCTTAATAATTGGTGTAGGTATTGCAAGATTTGCATTTACCTCCTTGCTCCCTTTTATGCTTGATGATTATTTAGACATAACTACTACAGGAGTCTTAGCATCTTTAAATTTTGCAGGATATTTAAGTGGAGCTATTTTTGCTATTTTTATTAAAGATATTAATAGTAAAGTTTTCTATTTTAGAATTGGCATGATTTTATGTGTTATAACTACTTTGATTTTAGGAATAACAACAGATGAAACTATATGGATTATATCAAGAATAATTGCAGGATTTAGTACTGCTATGGCTATGATAGTAGGTTCTGCTATAGTTATGTATAAATTAAATTTTAAAGATAAAACAAAAGCTATGGGGATACATTTTAGTGGCATAGGTATTGCTATTTTAAGTACTGATTTGATTAGTAAATTTGTGATATATTTAAATGGTACATGGGGATTTGCTTGGGTTGTTTTATCTGTTTTTGGTCTTCTAATCACAATCTATTCTATATATATTTTGTCTTTTGATAAAACAGAAAAGCAAAAAGCAGTTAAACATAAAGTAAATAAATCAATATTCTCTTTTTTTGTTATAGTTTTAACTATTGCCTATTTTACAGAGGGTGTTGGTTTTGTTGTTCAAGCTACATTTTTACCTGATATTATAAATTCTATAGAAGGGCTAGAAGGATATGGTGGCTATACTTGGACATTAGTTGGAATTGCTGCAATCCCATCAACAGTTATACTTATGAGATTGGCACATAAATATGGAAGTGTAAATATCATAATGTTTGCGATGTTTTTACAAGTAATAGGTATATTGATACCAACAATCACTACAAATATTTATTTAAATCTATTAAGCGGAGCTTTATATGGTGGCACATTTGCAGGACTTGTAGCTCTTTTTATGCATTTAGGTGGTAAAATAGCTCCACACAATCCTGTAGTACTTATGGCTGCATTTACAAGTGCTTATGGTATTGGTCAAGTTACTGCACCACTTTATAGTGTGGCATTAGTTAACTACACAGGTTCTTATAGTTGGACTTTATATGTAACAGCTGGTATAGTATTTAGTGGTATTCTTCTACTATTTTTTACACAAAAGTATCAAAATCTATAGATTTATTTAAATTTTTTAGATAATCACACATTGTTAAATACTAATTCTTTTTTTGCGGCAATTTTATGGAAGTACATAACAAATACAAATATAACAAACCCAACTAGATGTGTATTTTGCACAACATCAAAATAACTTTCAATACCAAAAGCTTCATCTGGCATCAATAATAAAATAGCACTAACTACAAATAATCCTCTTTCAAACAAGTTTGTTTTTTTATCCCAATACCCTTCCATAACAATAGAAAATGATGCAATTCCCATCAATGCAAATGTGAATACTTCAAATTTTTCTATCCAGCTACCTGTAACTAAAGGTGTAAAAGCAAATAAAAGAGGGATAATATACATACCTTTACCAACTTTCCAAGAAATTACACCTGTTTTCATTGGTGGTGTTTTTGCTATTGCTGCTGCTGCAAAAGCTGCTAAACATACAGGTGGAGTAAGATTTGAATCTTGAGATAACCAAAATATTATTAAATGTGCAGACAATAGATACATAGTAACCTCAGGAAGTGTAACTCCTGCATTAACTAACATTGCCATCTCTGGAGTTAGCATAAGTCCAACTAAGGCAGGTGCAGATAAAACAGACAGTACCACATATGAAGCAGTTACAGGTAGTCCCATACCAAGAACTAATGAAGCAAGTGCTATTAAAACGATTGCTATCATAAGTGAATCACCCGACCACTCCATAATAAGCTGTGAAAATGTTATACCAATACCTGAAATATTAATAACACCAACAATAACCCCAACAGCTATAAGTAATATACCAGTAACTACCATATTTTGACTACCTAGTGCTAAAGCTTCAAGTATCTCTTTTAAACCCATTCTTTTATGTTTTGTTAAATATGAAGATAAAATAATAGCAACTATTGCAATACCTGCTGCATATGTAGGAGTATAACCATAAATTAAAAGTCCAACTAAAGTTGATAAAGGTATGATAAAGTGAAAACCTTCCCTTAAAAGTGGTAAAATTTTTATATTGTTATTTTCCCCTTTTATTTTATGCTCTTTTGCATGGATATTTATATAAAAAGCAATAGAGGCAAAATATAAAATTGCAGGTAAAACAGAAACAGTTATAATAGTGACAAAAGATATTCCAGTCATCTGTGCCATTATAAAAGCCCCTGCTCCCATAATTGGTGGCATTATTTGTCCACCTGTACTTGCTGCTGCTTCAACAGCTGCCGCAAATGTTGGTTTAAATCCTGCTTTTTTCATCATAGGTATAGTTATAGATCCAGTTGAAACTGTATTGGCAACGGCAGAACCTGATATAGTTCCCATAAGTGCAGATGAAAAAACAGCTACATGACCAGTACCACCTGTATATTTTCCAGCAACAGCAGTTGATACATCAACTATAAAATCCCCTGCACCAGATTTTAGTAAAAAAGCAGCAAATAATATAAACATAAATACATAAGTAGATGAGATAGTTGCAATTGGTCCAAATAATCCCTCACTTGTATAAAACATTCTATATAAAAATCTTTCATGATTCATACCTGCAAATGCAAAAGTTCCATCTATATATTG
Organism: Campylobacterota bacterium; assembly: GCA_034660095.1. Lineage (GTDB taxonomy): Bacteria > Campylobacterota > Campylobacteria > Campylobacterales > Arcobacteraceae > JAIOSF01. The sequence goes on from JAYEIM010000474.1 coordinate 12,320, forward strand.
ACCCAAAAATAGTATATAAGCTATGCAAAAAAGTATCAATCCAGGGATAATATAACCTGTAGATTTTTTTACCATAATAATAGCCAACACTATTGTCATAGAAGATACAATAAGATCACTTAATCTCATTTGAGAGTTGGCAACCTCATAAAGACTATCTTCAAATAAAACCATATATGCAAAAGTTGAAATGGAAAGAACCGCAAAGATTATATTTAAAATACTTATCTCATCATCTTTTCCATTTTGAGCTTCGTATGTTAAAAAGCCTAGAGATGCTAAAAGTGCAAAGTGTGCAGAATTAAACCATAAGTCACTTATACCACCCCATATATTTACTCCAAAATGAAACAATGAGATGAAAATTGCATAAGCGAAAGTGATATATTTTAGATTGTTAATTTTTATCATCTATTTTCCTAATAAGTTATTATTTAGTATTAGTTACTTTTTAACAATTATTATAAAATATAAGAATTGGTAAAAAGTAATACAAAAAGAGAATTAACTCTTTTTGTATGTTTTAAACAGTTATAAAACTATTTTAAACTTGCTGGTATTTTAATACCTTGCTCTTCATAATACTTAGCTGCACCTGGGTGTAGAGGCATTGGAAGACCTGCTATAGCTTTCTCTAAAGACATAGCTTTTGTTGCTTTATGAACAACATTTAAAAACGGTAAGTTTTCATAGATAGATTTTGTTAAAAGATAAACAGTTCGCTCTGGTGTATCTTTAGTTACAACCAATAAGTTTGGTTGAGCAATAGTATTGATATCTGTTTTTTGACCTGGATATGTACCAGCTTTAATAGTAAAAGGTGTCCATACTGGGTAATTGTCATTAATCATTTTTAAATTTTTTGCATTGAAATCTAAAACTTTAATATTTTTAGCTCCAATAGATGCAAAAGCATTTGTTACAGCTGATGTTGGAGGTCCCGAAGGTGTATTCATCCCTTGAACTTTTCCATCTTGAAGTGCTGTTGAACTTGGTGTATATCCTAAGTATTGTATATTCATTTTATTGAAATCAATAGCAAGTGAACTTAAAATTGTTTCAGCAGAAACTCTTGAACCTGAACTTCTTCCGCCAATTGAAAATCTTTCACCATAAAGATTTTTAAGATCCATAATATTACCTGTCTTTGCATATTTACTTTTGATTGTAAACTGCTCAACATTTTGCCATAACATAGTAACTGATCTTAAATTTTTCTTTTTAGCACCTTCATACTTAGCTTTACCTTGCCAAGCCATAGAACCAAATAAACCTTGTAAAATTGCAAAATCAACCTCACCTTTTTCTAACATATCTACATTTTCACCAGAACCTGCAGATGTTATAGCTGAAAAAGTCATTTTCTCTTTTTTTGCTAACTTTAATGATGCAATAGTAGCAATACCTACACCAACTGGATAATAAGTACCACCTGTACTAGCTGTTGCTATAACATATTTTTGCTCTGCTTTTTTAGCGTAAGCACCTGTAACCATTGTTGCTGCTACAAGTGATGTAACTGCTAGTTTTTTGATAAAACTAATTTTTGACATATAAACTCCTAATGTTTTTTTACAAAAAAAATTATAACTAAAATAATATTAAATTAATTATAATTTACTTTTAAAATGTAAATATCAATTTTATACTAGTTATTTAATTTATATTTTAATATAATTCAAAAAAACATAGGAAATTAAATATATGAACTTTACACAAACTATGAAAACATCACTAAAAAGTGCATTTATAATACTAAAACTAGTGATCCCTATTTATATACTTGCAGATATTTTATATTTTTACAATACATTATCTTATGTGGCTTTTTTAATTGAACCATTTACATCAATGATAGGACTTCCTGCCGAAACATCTTTAGCAATAATTAGTGGTATGTTTTTGAACCTTTATGCTGCTGTTGCATTTGCAGCTCCTTTGGATATGACGCCTCACCAATGGTCTATACTTGCTGTATTTTTAGGTGTTTGTCACTCACTAGTAGTTGAAAGTGTAATTATGAAAAAAATAGGTATATCAAATATTTACTCTTATACTTTAAGATTTTTTGCAGGTTTGTTTTTAGCATATTTAACTTATCTTATGCCATCTTCTTGGTTTGATGCAAGTTTAAGTGAAGCAGTATTTTCTAAAGAAACTTACGAAACTTTTGATGCTTTGCTGATAGGCTCTATTTCAAGTGCTGTAAGTTTAAGTATAAAGATAATCATACTTATAACCGCACTTATATTTATAATGGATTTTATAAAAACAAGAAAGTTTATTTTAGAGTCACAAAAAAATGTAAGTAAAGGATTCTCTTTGGTTGTTGGTATATTTTTAGGTATCACTTACGGAGCAGGAATACTAATAGAAGAGGCAAAATCAGGTGCTATAAAAAAGAATGATCTATTTTATATAGGAACTTTTCTTATGATTTGTCATGCAATTATAGAAGATACACTATTATTTGTGATATTTGGAGCAGATTTTACTATGGTTATAGTTATACGAACAATTGGTGCAATTATTATCTCGTATCTGTTTCTTAAAGTTTATGAAAGAAGAATTAATATTTAAATCTATAGACCAAGGTATAGAAATCTTTTTGGATTGTTATTATTCTTTAGACAATATGTGATAAAATGCGAGGGATAAACTAGCACGCAATAAAACAAAGTTTCTTAAAAAGGTTTAATAATAATGAGTAAAAATAAAAATTTTTTATCTACTATAGTTGATGAGGATCTAAAATCAGGTAAATATAAAGAGGTAGTTACAAGATTTCCTCCAGAACCCAATGGATTCCCACATATTGGACACGCTAAATCTATCTTTATAAATTTTGGTATTGCACGTGATTTTAATGGTCATTGTAATCTTAGAATGGATGATACAAATCCAACTAAAGAAGATACAGAATATGTTGAAGCTCTTAAAGATGCTGTAGAGTGGCTTGGATATGACTTTGATAATACTGTACATTTTACTTCTGATTATTTTGATAAAATTTATAACTATGCTATAACTTTAATAAAAATGGGCAAAGCTTATGTTGATTCTCTTCTTGAAGATGAGATAAGCGAATATAGAGGAACTGTTACGCAATCTGGAAAACGAAGTAAATATGCAAAGCGTTCTATTGAAGAAAATCTAGACCTTTTTGAAAGAATGAAAAATGGTGAATTTAAAGATGGTGAGCATATATTAAGAGCAAAAATTGATATGTCGGCTGCCAATATGAAGATGAGAGATCCTCTTTTATATCGTATTAGAGATACGCATCATTTTAGAGCAGGAGATAAGTGGTGCATATATCCAATGTATGATTTTGCTCATTGTTTGTCTGATTATATTGAAGGTGTTACTCACTCTATTTGTACATTAGAGTTTGAAAATAATCGAGATATTTACAATTGGGTATTAGATACTTTAAAGCTTGAACCACCACGACCTTATCAACATGAGTTCGCAAGACTTGGGATAAATTATACTGTTATGAGTAAAAGAAAACTATTAGAATTAGTTGATGGTGGACTTGTTAATGGCTGGGATGACCCTAGACTTCCTACAATTGCTGGATACAAAAGAAAAGGCTATACTCCTGAATCAATTTTAAACTTTTGTGATCAAATAGGTATAGCAAAAGCAAATTCAATGGTTGATGTTTCACAACTTGAATTTTGCATAAGAGATGATTTAAATAAAAAAGTGCCTCGTGTAATGTGTGTCATTGATCCACTTAAAGTTACAATTGAAAACTATAGTGGTTCTGAGAATATTGATGCTTCATATTATCCACATGATGTTCCAAAAGATGGTTCACGAAAATTACCTTTTTCTAAAGAGATTTATATTGAAAGAGATGACTTTATGGAAAATCCTATAAAAGGTTATTTTCGTCTAACACCTACGCAGTCAGTGAGACTTAAGCATGCTTATATTATCACTTGCAAAGATATTATAAAAGATTCTAACGGTAATATTATAGAGATAAAAGCTCAATATCATAAAGATTCTAAAAGTGGACAAGATACTAGTGGTATAAAAGTTAAAAGTGCTATTCAATGGGTAGATGCTCAAAAATCAAAAAAAATTGAAGTAAGATTATACGATAGATTATACTCTTGTGAAGCTCCCCAAACAATAGAGGATTTAAATCCAAACTCTTTAAAAATAATAAAAAATGCTCTTATTGAGCCTGCTGTTATAACTGATAAGCCTGACGAAAGATTTCAGTTTGAAAGACAAGGGTATTTTTATGCTGACCCTGTTGATTATACTGATGAAAAGCCTGTATTTAATAAAATTGTAGGACTTAAAGACTCTTGGGCTAAAAAAACAAAAGAGATTAAACCTTCTTTTGAACCTAAAACAAAAAAAGTCCAAATAGATGGTGAAATTACCGCTATGAATGAAGCTGAACAAATACTATTTGATAAATATACAAATAAATTAAAACTAAACAGTGAAGTATCTAATATTTTAGCTAGAGATGAGCATCTGTCAAAATTTTACGAAAAAGCACTATCTTTTTTAAATAGCCCTATAGGTTTAGCAAATATTATTACAAATGATGTAGCTAGAATTATTAAGGAGAATCAAGCAAGTGAACTTGAATTTACTCCAAAACAAATATCTCAACTTGTAAAAATGGTAGATGATGAAACTATCTCAAGTAAGATTGCTAAGCAAGTATTTGAAACTATGGTTAAATCTGGAAAAAATCCAACACAAATAGTTGAAGATAAAGGACTTATTCAAATAAGTGACCCAGCTATTATATCCCCAATTATTGATGATATAATTGAAAAAAACAAAGATAATGTAGAAAAATTCAAAGCTGGCAATACAAAACTTTTAGGTTTCTTTGTTGGACAAGTATTAAAAAACAGTGGTGGAAAAGCAAATCCAAAAGTTGTAAATGAACTTGTAGCTATGAAATTAAAAGAGTAGAATTATTTAATACCTATATCATTATTAGCTATGGAAGCTGAGCAATAATAGAAAGGCTATTAAGACAACGGAAGAGTAATAGTGAACTCAGCTCCAATACAATCTTTCCCCTCATATACATAGTTAACATTACTAGCTTCTATAGAACCATTCATTCCATCTACTATTAAGTTATAAGTCATATGAAGACCTAAGCCTGTTCCTTGTGATTGGTGTTTGGTTGTAAAGTATGGTTCAAATATTTTACTTATTATATCATCTGGTATTCCATAAGCATTATCTTTTATTTTTATAATTGCTTTATCTTTATTTGTAGAAGTTGATATAAATATAAGTCTATCCTCTTTATTTGAAACCTTTTCTTTTAAGACATCTTTACTATTGTTACAAATATTGATAATACATTGAATTAATTCATTTTGATAGCCATCAATTTCTATATTGTTATCTATATCTAGTATCATATCTATTTCATGATTTTTTATTGAACCTTCAACTAGTTGTAAAAAAGAATCTATTCCATCTTTTAAATTAAATACTTGTTTAGTCCTATCACCTTTTATAAAGTTCCTAAAATCATCAATAGTTTTTGAAAGATACTGTGCATTGTTATTTATAGTATTACATATATCTTCAAATTGTTCATCTGAAAGCATATTATACTCTTTTTGTAGTAGCATCCCAGTAGCACCTGTAGATATTACAGATAGCGGTTGTCGCCATTGATGAGCAATATTACCTATCATATCACCCATAGAAGCTAATTTTGATTGTTCAAATAAAAGTTTTTCCCTATATCTTTGCTCTGTAATATCTCTTACTGTTATAAGTATTCTATTTGGATTATTTAATAATGACATTGACATATTTATTGTAATTATTTTATCATCTTTAGTAACACATTTTTTTTCAAAATTTCTAATATATCCATTTTTTAATACCTCTTGAATAGCTTTTTTAGACGGTTCAACATCTGAAGCAATAGTTAGTTTTAAACAAGATGTTTCAAGTAGTTCCTCTTCTGTAAACCCTGTCATCTCTAAATAAGCTGGGTTTACAGCTAAAAAATTTGATTCCATATTCAAAACAGCAATAGCATCTTTACTTCCGTTGTATATAGCTTCAAAAGTCTCTTTTTGTTCTTCTAATTCTTGCGTTCTTAAGTTTACTTTCTCTTCAAGAGTTTCATTTAGCAATTTAGCTTTCTCTTCACTCTCTTTTAAATCTTTATGAAGCTCTACACTTACTTGAATATTATCATTTATCTCTTTTGACATTTGACCAATCTCATCATTTGAGTAAGTATTGTCAAATGATATATTATCTTTTTTATTTTGTAAAAATAGGAAAAAATCACTAAGTTCAAATTGTAAACTTTTTAAAGGGCGAGTTACTATTTTTCGTACAAGAAAATATAAAATAGTAGAAGTAGCTAATATTAAAATTGAAGCACTCATCATAATAGTAAATATTAGTTTATCTGTATTCGTCTCTAATTGAGCTCCTTTTTGCTCTATCTCTTTCTCTTCCTTGCTTAAATACTCTCCAGTTCCTACAAACCAACCCCACTCTTGAACACCAAATGAGTATGAAACTTTGGTTTGATAGGGACTATCTTTTGTTGTTTTCCATTTATACGTATAAAAGTGACCGCCACCTTTTTTAGCATTGGCAATATGATCTTCTATCACCATTCTTCCTTCTCCACCTTTTAGATGAAGTAGTTTTTTACCTATTAAATCTGGTCGTGGATTAAAAGCCAATGGAACGCCATCGTATGACCAAACAAAAACATATCCGTT
>JAYEIM010000475.1:0-4336 GCA_034660095.1 Campylobacterota bacterium
TTATAGCTGATAATGATGAAGAGTTAAAAAACAAATTAAAGTACCAAGTAATACCACTTTTAAAAGAGTACTTAAAAGACGGGGTTTTAACTGAAATTGCAACTAAAAAAATTAATGAGTTACAAATTGATAAAGATAGTTGATTATCTTGAAATGTTTTTAGAATATTTGAAGGATCCTATTGTTTCTAAGCATTTGGATGAAACATATAAAATATTTTTTAATGAAAAATGGATAGAGATAAAAGCCTTTTTAAAATGAATGCAATAAGACATAAAGGTGTCATTTAAATACATTAAACTTCTAATATTAAATAAAACAGGAGCTTAAAAGATGAAAGAAAAAGATTATAAAAAAATATTACAATATCACGGTTCTAGTGTGGGATGTAGTGGTATATATAAGTTTGAATTGCTTGAAAAAAATATAATTGAAAAATTTGATAGTGAAATAAAAAACGCTCAAGGTTTAATGATTAATTTTGTTGTAAATTCAGATGAATCAATATTTAGTGTAGGAAATTTTCTTGATAAATTAAAGATTGATAAAAAAACTAAAACAAAATTCAACACAGAAACCTCTAATAAAATAGAGGTAGGGTTTTGTGAAATTTTTATTTTAATAACTGGCTTAGATGAGACAATATAATGTTTGATATGTTTTATTTTCAGAATGAAGTTGAAATAGATGATATAAACAAAATGTACTATGATAATTTTATCAAACATGAGACTATACTTTATGCAACAACAAATTTAAGTAAAAAACAATTACTTGCTTTTAGAAAAAAAATGAAAGATAAATCATTTTATCCCATACATATTATTCGAGAAAATAAGAATGATACAGAACAAATGAAACTTCAAAAATTACAGCATGTTCAAGCAAGAAATGAGGAGCTTTTTAAAAAAAGGTATCGTCAAGTTGTATATGAAAAATTTGGAGTAAGCTCATTGTTTGATATTAAACATAAAGTTAATAGATGTCCTTTTTGTAAACAAGAAACAATGTGCATTGACCATAATTATTCAAAAGAACATACTGATTGTACTTTATTACTTAAGTGTACTTCTTGTAATCACATATTGGATACAGAATCTTTTTTTAAAGTTATAGATGCTAGTTACGTTTATAGTGAAACTATTCATAATAGACTAAATCTATATTGTAAAAATTATGGTAATGAATTTATAGAAAAAAAGATTTTGAATGAACTGAAAAATACTGAAACTATTGGTTTAATGACATGTTACTAGAAAAAAAGATTTACTTAGTGTTGAGATTAAATCATGAATTCTCAAGTTAAAGAATAATCAATATATAAGAGATAGAGAATTTAATATACAGACATAAAGGTATCATACTAAATAGACTGTATGACTCCGATGAAGAAGAGATATTTTAGGTTCTCAATAGCATATTAAAGTTATAATTAATTACATAAGAAAGGGTTAGTCGTGCAGTCACAAGTAAAAGAATTTTTAAATCATCAAGACTTGGAAGAACAAAGAGAACATAAACTAAATCCAAAAAGTAAAATAGTTAAAAAATATCACAAAAATCATTCTAAAAAATTTTCTGGAGGATGGGGATGTCATTGTCGTTTTGATTTAGTTGAAATAAATAATGAAACTATTTTTTTATACTATGAAACTAACGATAGTATTTATGACCTTTTATGGGATGAAATAGAAAGGACTAAAGATAACTCTATAAAGTTTTGTTCAGGTTGTAACAAAAATATAACATTAATAGATCATAATGATACTTTGGATAAAGAAAAATTAAAACAAGGTATTGCTATTTCGCTTAAAACCCTACAAATGTTTCGACTGAAAATAGGTGAAAATTTATATCAAAAAATAAAAAATAAAATAGAACTTATTAAATTACTATTAGTATATAGATCATTTGAACCTATTAGATTTACCGCAAACACAATGATCAATGAGATATCTTTTAATATACATATAGAAAAAGTTTTATTAGAGATATTTATGGGGAATAATATTAAAGAAGAGCTTAGCGAGTATGAAAAAAATGGAGTTAACTTTGAACATATAATTTATAAATCAATTTCTCATTTTGCCAATAAAACATATATAAATACTATCCAAAATCTTTATAAAAAATATTTTAATCCTGATGAACAATATTTAATTAAAAAGGAATATGTAACATGAATTATGAAGATTTAAAAAAAGAAATTTTTCAAAAAATAAAAACAAATAGAGTTTTAAATAGAGTTGAAGAGTTACTAGGTGAGAAAGCTTTTAAGAATAGTCATAATTATGAAAAGCTTTTAAAACAATTATCTTATGATTTCTTAGTTTATAAAAGAAGAAACTACAAACAAGAAGATTTAAAATCAGAATCAAAAGATAAAAAGGGAAAATATTATCAATGTGAAAATCCTGCAAACTTTCCAGAAGCTAATAATCCTTTTGATAAAACCAAACATATTGACTGTTTAACAGCTTGGACAGAAGATTGGGAAAAGATAGAATGTCAAGATATTAAATTTGATTATCTTAAAAACTTAGATGCTGATATAATAATACTAGGTAAAGATTCTACTGGGCAAGAGTCATATAAACCAGAAATTGAGGAATTAAAAAAAACTATTGAAAAACTAACAGAAAATAAAAATACAGATGAAATATATGAAGAAGTATCTAAATATATTAATAAAGAGATAGATATAAGTCCATATGAAAATAAAGATTTATTAGAAGTATATAGATATGGATTTAGTTCTAAAGATGTCAAGACAAATACAAATTTAAGATGGGCTTGTAGCGAATACTTAAAAGATAATGAGATTGAAAATAAATATAGCATAGGTGATATTGAAAATGGGAAAATTGTACCAAAGGAAAATGAAAATATATTTTTAACTAATAGTTTTGTATTTTTATCAGCTTGCAAAATGAGTCCAAGTATTATACCTGATGAAATATTTAAAAAGTCATTAAATGAATTTATTGTTCCACTATTTGAGATAATTAAACCAAAAACTGTAATTCAAGGTGGTACTGAAGCTATAGTTTATAGTAGAGACGGAGTAAATGATTTGATTGACAATTGTCCTGTATTAAAAGAAATAAATATTGGACATAAAGAACGATATCATAATCATAAAAATATTAGTTATCCATTGCAACGATTACTAAATTGTACTCATGATAAAATGAGTAAAATGACAAATGCAAAAGAGTTTTTATATCACATACAATGGAATAAAGATGAAATAACATATTTTTATCCTATAAATCACCCATCTCGTCCTAAAATTTTTTATAGTTGTGATTCTGAAGAAGATGGTTATTATGTATGGAAACATATAAATAAATATTTAAATTAAAAAAGCAGACATAAAGATGTCAAGCCACTCCTTTATAATTATACTACATAAAAAATAAAGGGGTTAAAATGCAAAAAATAAATAAAAAGTATAAATTTGATAACTATATAGTATCAAATGACAATAATTGAGCAAAAATCATCATTGGCATTTAAAAAATCTATTGAATTACGATAACGAGGATAATATTATGAAAATACTCCACACAACTGACTTGCATTTTAATAAACATTGGTTTGAATGGATTGCTAATCAACAAAAAAGCTATGATATATTTTGTATCACAGGTGATTTTTTAGAAGATAATAAAGATGAAACCCTACTTGAGCAAATAGAATGGATAACAAACTGGATGAGAAGTTTTAAAAAACCACTTTTTGTTTGTAGTGGTAATCATGATATAGATGAGCTAGATAATGAAGATTGGCTAAATAAGATACCAAATATTTATAGTGACAATACTGTAAAAGATATAAATGGTATAAAATTTGGTTGCATACCTTTTGTAGCACCTGAGTTTTACGAGTTTGCTTATTGTGATATTATACTCTATCATTTACCTCCATCAAATACAAAAACATCTACACATAAAGATACACAAGATGATTGGGGAGATAAAGAATTAACGAGATATCTAAAAAATGGCTTACTAAAACCCAAAATAGTTTTATGTGGACACATGCATCATCCGATAGCTAAAATTGATAAAATAAAAGATACTGCCATTTATAACACAGGTGTAAATAAAACTAAGCAAATCCCAAATCATCATAGTATTAACATATTTACCTAGTAATTTTATAACAACTGGCGAAATTAAACATAAAGCAGACATAAAGATGTCGACTACCTAAGTTAAACTTCTTAAAAGACAATAAGGGGTTAAATTTATATGTATTCAGAAATAGTACCAGTTTCATCTAGAGAAAAATTTCATATTTATAATAGTTGGTTAATTTCAATATATTATGA
>JAYEIM010000476.1:0-4305 GCA_034660095.1 Campylobacterota bacterium
AATATTTATAATAATTAATTTCTGATTTTTTATAATTTGAAGATTTTCTAAAAGCTCTGTATAGCCTTTAAAATGGTGCGACTGGAGGGATTTGAACCCTCACACCGTTAAGCACGAGCCCCTCAAGACAGCGATAATACCTCTCTAGCCCCCTTACACTGGGACACCTGATATCTACTGTGCAATTTCTGTGCAGTAGATATTTAAGTTTAAATTAACTTTTAACCATCATATTAAATAGTTCTTCAGACTTTTCAGCACGCTTCATATCATGTTCTTGCTTTAAAATTCTTGGATCTATATAATGTTTTTTAGTTACACAGGAACCTGTTGAATGTCCCATTACTTCTTGAATATTATTCATATTCTCTCCACCATAATACATAATAGATGCATATGATCTTCTTGTGCCATACAGTGTTTTATATTTTACACCTATCTTCTTTAAAAGTGGTTTTAAGTGATAATCAACTATGGTTTTACTTTCTCTATAGTATCTACCATCCTTATTGATAAATAACCAATCATCACTTGGTCTTACATCATAGTATGCTTTTAAAAGTAATAATGATTCTGGAAAAATCTGAATTTTTCTATAATGATCTTTATTGCTTTTAGTGAACTCGGTATGTTCTGTTATAACGCCCTTAGTAATACTTCTTTGCAATTGAAATTTACCTGTTTCAAAATCAATATCTGACCACTTCATTCCCATTGCTTCTCCACTTCTTAATCCAAGTTTAAAGCTTAAGTCTAAAAATATCTTAAACCATCCTCTAGCATTAGTTAATATGAGTGAAATTTCATCTGTATTATAAGCTTCAGTATTTTCTGGAACATATGTAAAATCAATCAGAGACACAGTTTTAGCATGCATTGGATTTTTTTGAATCAATCCATCATCTACGGCATAATCAAGAATTAAACTAAATGTATTTTTAATTCGTCGTGCCCTATCATTTGTTACTTGCTTTTTTTGTTCCTCAATAAACCTAATTAAATCTATTGGTTTAATATCTTCAAAACTAAATTTTTTAAATACTGGTAATATTCTATTTTTAAATAAACCTATCAAATCTGCTTGACTTGTTGTGTTTCTTCTTGAACTGGTTAGTTCTAGAACCATATATCCAAAAGTTTCGAAATCAGAACTTACCTCTGGTACTTTATCTTCAACTTCTAATATTTTGGCTAACACTGTCAATGGATTAGTTTTTTTCATCCATTGTTTAGTTGCAGCCGTTAATTTTCTACCTGTGGATTTTCTATAAAATACACCATTTATAGTTCCATGAACATAAATTATTCTCCCCCTAATTTTAAATAGTCCATCACCTCTTATATTGCTCATTTAAGACTCCTCATTAGAACTGCTACTGAAGCATCTTGTGACGCATACATTTTACCACCTTCCAACCAATAGTCTTCTTCTGGTTCAAAGTTATTTATTAAAAACTGTCTTACTGATTGACGACTTTTACCTATATTTTCTGATAAATATGACACACTTGCTTTTTTAGGAATCAACATTTGTAGCATAACTGTTTGCCTACTCAACATACCTTTTAATTCAATATATTCCATATTATTAATATTGTTCATTTTAATCACCTAATTCATACAGTAGAGATTAACTCTCTACTGCTACCACACAATTACTTTTATCAACAATTTGTTTTAACTCCTCATTGTTACTTTTCTTCTCATTAGAACTATCAGGTTTATTATCTTCTTCCTCAAAATAACTATTTTTTAAGTATTCAAATACTTTATCTATAAGATTTTTTATATTTTTCTTATTCTCATCTGTTAAATCTTTCAGTGTATATTTTGGATTATTAAAATGCTTAGTAATATCAATTATTATGGTTGTTTTTTTAAAATTAATTCCAGATATTTCTTGAGTTAAATCTGATATTTCAACACCACCTTCATGCTTTTTAATATAATCTTGTATATGAGCTACACCTTTACGATCAGATAACTCTTTTACTTCATCAACTAGTGTTTTAATTTGATCAATATTTATCTCTTCATTCTTATAATTTTTTCCTAATTCGTATGCTGTATTTATCGGAATTTCATATTCATTTATCTTATTTTTAATTTCCTCAGGTAGCTTAGTTATACTTTTAAATTTTGATATATGACTTTTACTTAATTTACTATTTGCATTATACTTTTTCAAATCATCTTCACTAGTCTTGATACCTAATTTCATATATATTTCAGAAGATTCATTATCATTGCTTGTACCGATAGCAGCAATTGCTAAATCTGCCTTTTTTGCTGATGGAGTATCAGCTCTATGATTATTCACAATATATTGATGCTTAGCTTTATTTTGCTCATTTTCATGATTAGATACTTTCACTGCAGTAACTTCTGATAGACCTGCATTTATACATCCTAGAACTCTTGAAATACCATCTATTAAATTCATATTGCTATCTATCTCTACAGCTATTAACTGACCATTATTTACTACAGACTGAACAATCTCCAATTGACTACTATTTAAAACTATTGTTTTAATTTCTTCAATATTTTTTATGCTATTAATTTTAACTTTCTCCATTATTCAATATCCTCATTTATTTCATTTTCCATATACCATTTTCCTTCTGGTAAATATACCTCAGAATCTAAATACTCAATCCTTTCCTCTTCTCTATGCTCTGCTACTTCAATTGAATACTCATGTGCCTGAGCACCTTTTAGAATTGATTTAACATGCTCTATATCAACTTTAATTTCTATCTCTCCATTAGTAGCTATATCTTCTCTTAAATCTTTTATAGATCTTCCAATCTTACCGACATAAATAACAAAGCATTTTCTGGAATCAAAATATGCCATCATTTCTTGTCCGTTACCTTCTCTGCCATCTATAGGAGAATAAGCTTTTCTTGTTGTAATTGGTTTTCCTGGATTATTAATAATCTTTGTCAACTGTTTTGTATTTGTAGAGAACTTTAGTTTTGTCTTTAAATCAGTGAAATTTATTCCAAAACTTTTATCTTTTCTCATAAATACATCTGGGTACGATATATCATCAACTGGTGGTTTAAAACTAAAAATAGTCATTATTTGTTTCCTTCTTGATACGATTGTTATTTAAGCTTCTGCTTCGTATCTAGACTGAAACTATGCCCCTTTTAGAGACCTCAAATATTATTAAAAATAGCTCAAATTTTAAAATCTATAACTTCCTAATCAAGATTTCACTTACCTTTTTAAATCTATATGTACCCAATAATATGGGTAGTTTCATATAATATTAAAATAGATATATTCTAAAAATATATCTAATTATCCATATGTCTAAACCAAGCTAAGTAATAATAATAGCTTTTCAAACCCTTTATCTAAAGAGTAGAAAATATTTTATTTATATATGTTTTTTGCACTATAGAGAATTTTTCAAATTAAAAAGAGAAAAAATAGCTGTTTTTTGATAGAATAATTTATGAATATTGAGATAGAAATCCCATTAGATGTATATTTTTGCCCAAAATGTAAGATACTATACCACTCATCTAAAGATTATATCAGGGTTGAGCATCTAGGTTCTATTGAATCTAAATATAAATGTAACACATGTGGAGAACAGTTTTATAATAATCAAAGCTTTAAAAATCAAAAACTTATTTTTAGACTTAATGAAAGTATTTTAAAGAAATACAATTTATATCTAAATACTGAAATAAGAAAATATGTAACAGAATATTTAAACATACTTACTACTAATTTATTAAAAATAGAGCCATACTCGGCAAGAGATATAGCTAGAATAACAAAATTCAATCTAAAACGCATCCAACCTTTTTATAACACATATAAAAAAGAATATCAGACACCAAATAGAGATAAAATCAATAAAGAATTTATTAATATTATTGATATTGATGCTAGAAACTGGATAGTTGACAATAATTATGATGAAAAATATAATGCACTAAAATCAGATAGAGCAAAACAAAAAATACTCATTATGGCTCTATTGAAAATAGGATGTAGTACAGAAGTAATTAGAATATTTTTCGATGACAATAAGCCACAAACAAAAGAGATTTCAGAAATAAGAAAAAATATTTTTAAGCGAAATAAGAATCCAAAGTTAAGATATATAATTAAAAATGGATATATTTCACAAAAAGTATCTATTGTGAATATACATAAATATAATGTCCTCCTTTGTCAAGACCACTTAACTTAACATTCTTATTCCATAAGCCTACGATACTTTTTGTAACAATTTATTATCTACATTATTAATAGCTTTAAAATATATCTCATTTGGTG
>JAYEIM010000477.1:0-4291 GCA_034660095.1 Campylobacterota bacterium
ATCATCACTAGCAATAGCAATTAATACTTTTTCATCTCTACCAAATTGATTTCTAAAATCATCATAAGCAATTCTCAACTTATCTTCTTTGTGTAAAAAACCTTCTGTTGATGTATCTACAACAAGATATTTCATCTGTGAAGCCAATGCAATAACAATTGCCAATACAAATAATATAACTTTTATTCTATTATCATATATAAAATCTGAAGCTTTTTCAAATTTATGTTCTACTTTAGTTTTCCAAGACAATTTAACTACCTTTGATATAATTTAAGGTAATAATATCAATATATTGTTAATGGAATATTAATAATAAAGTTTTAACATAACTTTTACTATACTCCACAATTAAAATTTAAATAAAATACGAGGAAAATAACATGACAATAACTGAATTTATGACAGCAGACCACAGAGCTTGTGACGAACAATTTGCACAATTAGAAAATATAGTAGATCAAGAAAATTTTGATGGTGGAAAAATTATGTGGGAAGAGTTTCACAACCATATGTTAAAACATTTTGATATGGAAGAGAAAGTTATGTTTCCACAATTTAGTGCATCTGGTGGGGGACATTGTGATCCTACGCAAGTTATGATTATGGAACATGATCAAATGAGACAACTTTTTTCTCAAATGCAAACTGCAATTGATGCAAACGATAAAAATGGTTTCTTAGGTGCAAGCGAAACACTTTTATTTACTATGCAACAACACAATATGAAAGAGGAACAAATGATGTACACTATGGCAGATGGTGAACTTGACTCTTCTAAAATTATTGAAGAGATGCAAGCAGTATAAACATATATAAATTATGTTTGCAGGACTAAGCCTAGATCAAGCACCACCATTTAAAGCACCGTTAAAATTCTTTTTAACGGCTCCTTTATTTGCGATATTAGCTGGATTGTTATTACTATTTTCAAGTGAATTTACAGCCCATTCACCATATCTTATAGCTACAATACATTTTATAACTATTGGATATATGGTTATGATAGTATTTGGAGCATTACAACAGATGCTTCCAGTTGTTGCTGGTGTGGCTATCCCAAAGCCTGTACTAGTAGCAAATATAACTTATTGGTCGATAATTATTGGTCTTTTTGCTTTTGGTACAGCTTTTATTTTATATGAAAAAGCTTTGTTTTTTATATCTGCAACAACTTTATTGGTTGGGATACTATTTTTTATAAGTGTTGCTTTAGCTCAACTTATAAAAGTTGCAAACAAATCATACATAGTAAAAGGGATGGTTTTATCTCTAATATTTTTAATATGTGCATTTTTTTTAGGAACTCATCTTCTTATATCTCATGCTACATCAAATATATCTAGTTTACATTATGATTTTGCAACTTTGCATTATAACTTTATATTTTTTGGATTTTTGTTTTTACTTATTGCATCTGTAACATTTCAAGTTGTTCCTATGTTTTGGGTATCTGCTGATTTTAAACAAAAAGAGCAAAAAATTATCATTTTAGGTACTTCAGTACTGTTAATATTTTCTATTATTTCCATCTTTACAAACAATAATATATATCAAGTTTACAAAATCCTTATAAGTTTTATTTTATTATATTTTGCATATACAACTATAGATAAATTAAAAAATAGAAGAAGAAAACTACAAGACTATACTGTAAACTTCTATTTTAGTTCTATGATATTTTTAACTATTGGTACTTTTTATTGGCTTGTACAAGATATATTAAATCTCTCTTTTGAACCTTTAGCTATATTATTTGGTCTTGGATTTTTAGTATCTTTAATGAATGGAATGCTATATAAAATAGTACCATTTCTTACATGGTTTCATCTTAATTCAAATGGTAAGTTCAATATCCCCACCATGAGAGATATGATCCCTTCAAAGCTTGTAAAAATACAATTTTACCTTCATATTACCAGTACTGTTTTATTTTTCTTTGGATTTTTAATAAAACTTCCCCTTTTAATTAAACTAGCCTCAGTTATATTTATAATATCAAATATACTATTCTTTCTAAATCTCCTAAAATCGGCAAATATATATAAATCTAATTATTGATTTCAAATAAGACTATTTTTATCTTATTTGGATAAAATTTCACTATTAAAACAAATATAAAAACAAAACTAGGAGAAAATATATGAGTTTAGTACCATTAAATGCACAACAAATAGAAGTAGATGGAGCAACAGTTCCATTTCATAAATATGAAGATAACGGTGTAACATTTTTACAGTTTGATAGTAGTAAGTCTGGTCATCCAGAGCCTATGATAAATGCAATGTCTGGATTACAAACTTTAGGTGAAAACGAAAAGTTAGTTATGATTAACTCAAAAGCACCTGCGGGTCTTTTTCCAAAAATTGAGGCAGATTTTAACTTTGAAGTTGAACATTTAGAAGATGGTAGAGCGAAAGTTACTTTTGTTAGACGAGGTGAGGGTGATGAGGCAACTGATTTTTCTGATACTGGTTGTGGTGGCGGTGGTTGTCAAAACTAATGGCAGTTTCACAAGATTTTGCACCACCTTTTAAACTAATAGCACCTTATTTTATAATAGGTTCTATTTTTTTTGTTATAAGTTCTATTTTATTATTTGGGATTGATATATCATCACTTAATAGTTTAGATAGTGCAACTTTATCATGGGTTCATATATTTTTATTGGGATTTGTGATGATGATAATATTTGGTGCAATGGCACAATTAGTTCCAGTTGTTCTTGAAGTTGGACATTTTGCTGTTGAGTTATATTATGTGATATATCCACTACTTTTAATAGGTACAATTCTTATGGGGTATGGGTTTATTAATAGTCCTGCACTATTGCCTTATGGAGGAATTGTAGTTCTTATATCTTTACTTATTTTTGTACTTGAAACATTTTTAACTATAAATAAAGTAAAAAAACTAAATCTTGTGATGATGAGTGTATTACTTGCTAATACATTTTTGTTTTTAGGGCTTATTTTTGGGATATTGATGGCTTTGGGATATGCTGGAACTATCTCTATTGATATAATGTCACTACTAAAAGCTCATATTTATTTAGTTTTAGCAGGTTATGTGGGAGTTACTATTATGGGGATGAGTTTGATACTTTTACCTATGTTTTGGCTATCTCATAGTTTTTCTTGGAAGCCTGTCGAGTATGCTTTATGGACTATAAGTTTTGGGGTGATTTCGGTTATGCTATCATCTATATTTGATAGTTTTTTACTTGAATATATTGGGTATCTTTTAACTATATCAGCACTAATATTATATTTTTACCAAATATATGTGATTTATAAGACAAGAGTTCGACTAGATAAAGATATATATCTATATTCACTTATTTTTTCTTATTCTAGTTTACTTTTATCTATTATTATGGGACTTATATATTTAGTAAATCCAAGTGAAAATTTACTTTTAACTATTGGTTGGGTTCTTTTTTTGGGATATATCACATTTATAATAAATGGTCATCTATATAAAATCGTTCCATTTTTAGTATGGTATGAAAGATTTTCACCATTAATAGGAAAACAAAAAGTACCAATGTTAGCAGATATGGTACCAGTATTTAGTGCAAAATTTCAATTTATATTTAGTGCTAGTGGGGTTATAATTGGTGGTTTTGGAATATTGTTAGGAGATAATAATATTTTTAAAGCTGGTATTAGTTTTTTAGTTGTAGGTAGTATATTTATGATAAAAGACTTAATGTTTATGATAAATTATAGGTAATATCTTTTTAATTATACATATTCACTAGGGCTTCACTTTGGGTACCCAAAAATCAAAAGATTTTTACCCTAAAGTTGCAGAGTCGTTCATATGTACAATTAAAAAATATCACCTCAAATAAAAGGAAATGAAATGGTAAGTAAAGAAGAATTATTTAAGGCAGTATCAACTGTAAACGATCCAGAAGTTGGATTCAATCTTGTAGAGATGGGTTTGATTTATGATGCATCTTGCACTGAAGATGGTGATGCAAAAATCACTATGACACTTTCAACTAAAGCTTGTCCTCTACATCAAATGATTGTACAGTGGGTAGAGGAAGCAGTTTTAAGAGAGTGTGATGCTGTACAAAATGTTGAAGTTGAAGTTGTATGGGAACCAGCATGGAATATAACTATGGCAACAGATGAAGTAAAAAAGCAACTTAGCGGATTATAATTGAATACAATTTACGGTACACTTATATTCTTTTTTTATTTTGTAAAGTATCCAATAGTGATATTTTTACCAATAGCATATATGCAGTTAGATTATCCGAACTCTTTGAGTATGAATA
>JAYEIM010000478.1:0-4279 GCA_034660095.1 Campylobacterota bacterium
ATCTATAGCATTAGCAAGTTTAAGTGGAGTTTGTCCACCAAAATGTACTATAATACCATCTGGGTTTTCTGTTTCTATTACTGATCTTACATGTTCAAAATCAATAGGCTCAAAATATAATATATCCGATGTATCATAATCAGTTGATACTGTTTCAGGGTTACAGTTGTACATAATAGTAGTAACTCCCATCTCATTTAAAGCAAATGCTGCATGACAACAACAATAATCAAACTCAATACCTTGACCTATTCTATTTGGACCACCACCAATAATCATAACTTTTTTCTTATCAGACTTTGACACTGCAACCTTAGGTAGCTTTGTAATATTTGTAGTTGAGTAAAGATATGGAGTAAGTGCCTTAAACTCAGCAGCACATGTATCAACTTCATTATATTCTAAATTTATACCTAGTTTTTTTCTTGCTTCATAAACATCATTTTCTGATAAATTAGTAAGTTGAGCAATCATAGCATCACTAAAACCATAAGTTTTTGCTCTTCTTAATCCTATCTCATCTGTAAGGTATTTGTCTCCTGCACCTTTTATGATAAGCTCTCTTTGGTAAATCTCTCTTAATTGTGATAAAAACCAAGGGTCTATTTTGCAGATATCAAATATCTCTTCATTTGATAATCCATGTCTCATACCATCCATAACATATAAAATTCTATTTTCGTTTGGTCTTCTTATCTCTTTTTTAGTTGTTTCTAAATCAGCATCCATACTATTAAAACCAGTAAGTCCTGTTTCTAATGATACAAGTGCTTTTTGCATAGACTCTTTAAAAGTTCTACCCATAGCCATAACTTCACCAACAGATTTCATACCTGTAGATAGCGTTGAGTCTGCCATTGGAAATTTTTCAAATGTAAATCGAGGTATTTTAGTAACAACATAATCAATAACAGGCTCAAAAGATGCAGTTGTCCCTGTAATATCATTTTCTATCTCATCAAGCGTAAATCCAACAGCAAGTAATGTTGCAACTTTAGCAATAGGATAACCAGTAGCCTTAGAAGCCAATGCCGAACTTCTTGAAACTCTAGGATTCATCTCAATAACAATCATTCTACCTGTATTTGGACATATAGAGAACTGTACATTTGATCCACCTGTATCTACACCAATCTCTCTTAAAATATCAAAAGATGCATTTCTCATATTTTGATACTCTTTATCTGTAAGTGTAAGAGCTGGAGCTACTGTTATACTATCACCTGTATGTACACCCATTGGGTCAATATTTTCAATAGCACATACGATGATACAGTTATCTTTTCTATCTCGAATAACTTCCATCTCATACTCTTTCCAACCAAGCATAGATTCCATTATCTCTATTTCATTTATTGGACTCGCACTGATTCCAGCTTCTGCTAATACTTTAAACTCTTCCATATTGTAAGCAACACCACTACCAGCGCCAGCTAGTGTAAAAGATGCTCGACTAATAACTGGAAAACCAATCTCTTTAGCTACTTTCATAGCTTCATCTACTGTGTAAGCATTATCACTTTTTGGTAAATCCATACCAATTTTTATCATCGCATCGTTAAAAAGTTGTCTCTCTTCACCTTTTTTAATAGCATCAGGATGAGCACCTAAAAATTCGATACCATCAAGCATACCTTTATCATACATAGATGTTGCAACATTAAGTGCTGTTTGTCCACCCATAGTTGGAAGTACTGCATCAATTTTCTCTATCTCTATAATTTTTGCAATCATATTTTCAGTAATAGGCTCAATATAAGTTTTATCAGCAAACTCTGGATCTGTCATAATAGTAGCTGGATTAGAATTGATAAGAACAACTCTATATCCTAATTCTTTTAAAGTTTTAGTAGCTTGAGTACCTGAGTAGTCAAACTCACACGCTTGACCAATAACAATAGGACCTGATCCTATCAATAAAATAGATTTTATATCTTCTCTTTTTGGCATTATAAAGATTCCTTATTTATATCGTAAAATTTGATGATTATATCTTAAAAATGCTTAAAATGAACAATAAGAAACGATACAACTAAACTTAATTTAAGTTTTTCTTCCTAATGGTACCTGACACTATATAAGCTATGCTACTTACGGCAAGTGTTGTAAAATTTGCGATTTCTGTTTTACTGTATCCGTATTTATGTGCCTTGATTATATTTTTATTTCTATTGATATCTTTATCATCTTCAAAAAATGTTTCTAATCGTTTATATAGAAATTTTATATTATCATCTATTTTTATAATTTTTGGTGTAGTATATATTTTTTCTAATATATCAGTTTGGATATCTGAGCTAATATAGTGTTCATACTCATCTAAAGTCATATCGAAAATCATTGAATTATTTAAAAGTTCAAAATACTCACTTTTATTTTTCCATTGATAAAAAGATTGATATTTATAATCACCAATCTCTTGCACCATATTTGCTTTTATTGGATTTCTTTCACAATATTTAATAACACTCCAACAATGAAGATCATCATATAAATAGTAAGATTTAAATCTCCCTTGCCAAAGGTGTCCTACTCTTTTATATTTTTTATTAAAATATTTTGAATAATTGACATTTATAAATTGAATAGCTTCTGATATATTTTTTTCATGAGTTTGTAAAACCAGATGATAATGATTTGTCATAAGACAAAATGAGTGAAGAATAATATTAAATCTATCAGTCATCTCAACTAATAAATCTAAAAATGCATCATAATCTTCTAAAGAGAGAAATATATCTCTTTGTTCAACCCCACGATTAATTATATGATAAAATCCAAGTTCTGTTACTCTTTCCATTCGTGCCATAAATGAATAATAACAAAAGTTGACTTAAATAAAATTTAAGTTTTTCTTCTTAATGGTGCCTGACACCCTAGTTCAAGCATATTTAATTGACCAAATTTATAGTTTAAATTTTCTAAGTTGATATTTTTATATGTAAAATTAGGAAACTTTTCATCTTCCCAAATCCATTTTTTTTCTTGATATGTTTTCATGAGATTATTGTATCATTTTTTGATACACAATTTACTTTAATAGCTGTGCCTATACTAATCCACTTTTTTTTGCATTTTCTTTGTTAATAACGCAAGCATAAGCACAACTGCTGTTATTATAGAAAAACTTACTATTTCATTTGTAGGTATGATATCCATTATAATACTTCCTTTACTCTACCAACTGCACCACTAGTTAATCTAACTTTTATACCATGCGGATGAGATGCCAAAGATGCCCTACTCTAGTATATTTTTTATTAAAATATTTTGAATAGTTAAGGTTTAGAAATTTTATCGCTTCTGATATATTTCTTTTATGAGTTTGCAATACAATATGATAATGATTTGTCATAAGACAAAATGAATGGATAGTTATATTAAACTCATCTATCATGTTACTTATTAAATCTAAAAAAGCATCATAATCATCAGGTTCAAGAAAAATCTTTCTTTTTTCTACTCCACGATTTATGATATGGTAAAAACCTAGTTCTGTTATTCTATCTTGTCGTGCCATATAAAATAATAACACAAATACTTAATAAATCTCAAAAACATTACAAATTGCAATACTTTTTATTCCCTAAATGGTGCCTGACACCCTATTCAGTTGTGGGAACGAGGAAAAATAGAGAATCAAATCATCAAAGTATCTTATTGTCCTGAACGTACGCAACGAACATATTTGAAGTAGGTCTTATCATCGTAGTAGGTAGCGCCGACATTGATGTAGACAGTCCAAGCATGGGAAGTGATACTTGCATTTGTGGTAGAAGACCAATAATCGCTCGAAACAGTATTTTTAAATTCTGAATATATTGATGGAGAATATATGGTATCATCTACTATAGTTTTTAGCTCATTTATATTTGGTAACTTCCAGTTTGTATAACCTGCTAAGTCTAAGTTTTCACAATAACTTATCGCATTTTCCCAAGTATAAGTTGTAGTGTGAATATCATCTTGCCAAACTAAATTTGTATTTTTATCTAAAACTATTTGATTTGTATCATCTCTTAAAAACTCAGCATTTAATGAAGTAAGAGGTAAGAGGTAAGAGGTAAGAAGTAGGAGTATTTTTATTTTCATTTTTGTTCCTTTAATTTTTTTAGCATATCGTTTATATGTGATATATGTAGTTTAGAAAACCCAAACCATTTTTTGCCTAAGTCTTTTAGACTTGCACCTATTAGATATACACTATCATCATCTAGTATCAAAAATCTATCATGTGAGTTTTTGAATACCTTTAAAGTGATGTTATCATACTGGTTGT
>JAYEIM010000479.1:0-4275 GCA_034660095.1 Campylobacterota bacterium
AATTTGGTGGAGTCGTGGAGAATTGAACTCCAGTCTTAAAACAATTCAAATTAGCGTCTACATGTTTAGATAAGGTTGATCAATTTCACCTTACATTAGCTCAAGCCTCCAAGGCTAATATAAAGCTAAGATTTTTAATGTTTCAATTTGTACAAATCAATTCCAAATCGATAATCTATCTAGGGGTGAGTCTCCAATGTTCTACAATAGATAGCATCATGTAGTGGAAACCTCCAAAGTCTCTACCCAATTAAGGGGAGTCTTTTATCTAAGCAGCGTGTGCTACCGCAGGAGAATAATTTGTATTATTTGCGTTTAAAAAATTTGAATCTTATAAGGGTGATTCAAGCCCACATGCAACTAATTCTTACTGCTCCAATCGATACCAAGTCGACCCCGAGTGTAAAAGTTGCGTATTATATCTAAATTTTAGTACAATATCAAATGAATTATTTAGATATTGATAAACAACATGTGTGGCATCCATATAATGCCTTGCCAACAAATGATAATATTTTAGCAGTTAAAGAAACTTATGAACAAACTATAGTTTTAGAAGATGGGATAAAATTAACTGATGCAATGAGTTCATGGTGGAGTGCTATTCATGGATATAATCATCCTATTTTAATAGAAGCTTTGGAAAAACAGGCAAAAATTATGCCACATATTATGTTTGGAGGACTCACGCATGAACCGGCTACAATATTGTGTAAAAAATTAGCTGATTTGACAAAACTTCCTAGTGTATTTTTGGCTGATAGTGGTTCAGTTGCTGTTGAAGTTGCACTTAAAACAGCGATATTATATCAAAAAGCAAAAGGTAAAAAATATAATAATCAAAGTGTTAGTAAATTTATAGCTTTAAATAATGCTTATCATGGTGATACGCTAGGCTGTATGGGAGTTTGTGATCCAAAAAATAGTATGCATACATTATATGGAGAGTATTTACCAAAAAATATATTTTGTGCCGTTGATAAATTGGAACAGACTATAAAAAATCATAAAGATGAGGTTGCTGGTGTTATATTAGAACCAATAGTTCAAGGGGCAGGTGGTATGAAAATACATACTCCCAAGCATCTAAGAATAGCTAGAGAATTATGCACTAAATATGATTTAGTTTTAATCGCAGATGAGATTGCTACAGGATTTGGACATACTGGAAAAATGTGGGGATGTGATCATGCAGATATAATACCAGATATTATGACAGTGGGGAAAAGTTTAACAGGCGGTTTATTGACATTATCAGCTATGTGTACTACAAAAAAGATAAGTGAAACTATCTCAAATAGCCAGATTGGAGTACTTATGCATGGACCAACTTTTATGGGTAATGCTTTGGCTTGTAGTGTTGCAAATGCAAGTATTGATTTACTACTAAATTCAAATTGGGAAGAAAAAGTTAAAAATATAGAAAATATTTTTTATAAAGAATTAAAAGAATTAAATTCATTAGAAATTGTTCAAAATGTAAGAAATATTGGTGTAATAGGAGTTGTGGAGTTAAAAAGTGATAAATATGCTAAAATTATTCAAGATTACTGTGTAAAAAATGGTGTATGGATACGACCATTTGGAAAATTAGTTTATAGTATAGTTTCTTATAATATTACAGATGAAGAGTTGTATAAGATAACTAAAACTATGAAAGAGGTTGTAAAGATACTTTAGCTAATTAAAGTATATACATAGTTATGATAATATTATTCTCAAAATTAATAAAAAGGTCTTAATTGAAAGCAGCAGTATTTGATAGTGGAATTGGTGGATTAACTGTTGTTAAATCTCTTTTAGAAAATAAACTTTTTGAAGAGATAGTATATTTTGGTGATACAGCTAGAGTACCTTATGGTGTTAAAGATAAAAATACAATTGTTAGATATTCCCTTGAAGCCTTAGAATTTTTTAAAAATTTTGATATAGATATACTAATAGTTGCTTGTAATAGTGTTAGTGCATACGCACTAGAAGAATTAAGAGCAAATACAAATATACCAGTAATTGGTGTAATAGAATCCGGTGTAAAAGCATTAGAAAATAAAATCACTAAAAAAGAATCAAATATTTTAGTAATAGGTACAAATGCAACAATAGATTCACAAAAATATGAAAAAGCTCTAAATAAACTATCATATAAAAATATAAACTCAATAGCAACAGGACTTTTTGTACCAATAGTAGAAGAGGGTATTTTCGATGGAGATATTGTAGATTCTACTTTAAATCATTATTTTAAAGATTTAAAAAATACAGATGCAGTTATACTTGGATGTACGCATTTCCCTCATATTGAGGATAAAATATCAAGATATTTAAATGATGCAGTAACAATTCATAGTGGAGATGCTATTGTAGAATTTTTAAAGTTAGAGTATAATTGCTCCAATAAATTTAAACGAACGAATATAAAGTTTTTTGCATCTGAAAATCCAGATGGATTGAAAAAAGTAGCAAAAAAATGGCTAAAGGATTTAATTTAATGGAAAATCAACAATTATCAGCTAGACAAGTATTGGCATTAAAATATAGACCAAAAAGGTTTGAAGATTTAATAGGGCAAGACACTATCTCTACTACATTATCTCTAGCTCTTGATACAAATAGATTATCTCATGCATATTTATTAAGTGGACTTAGGGGAAGTGGAAAAACATCAACTGCTAGAATTATGGCAAAAGCACTAGTATGTCAAAATGCACCAACATCAAAACCTTGTGAAACTTGTGATGGGTGTATAAGTGCAAATGAAAATAGACATTTAGATGTAATAGAGATGGATGCAGCATCAAATCGAGGTATTGATGATATAAAAGATTTAATAGAACATACAAAATATAAACCCACAAGTGCAAAATATAAAGTTTTTATAATTGATGAGGTTCATATGCTTACAACACAAGCATTTAACGCACTTCTTAAGACTCTTGAAGAACCACCAGAATTTGTAAAGTTTATTTTAGCAACAACAGATCCTCTTAAACTTCCTGCTACAATACTAAGTAGGACACAACATTTTAGATTTAAAAGAATTTCAGATAAAAATATTGTTCATCACTTAAGTCATATTTTAAATTTAGAAAATATACAATTTGAAAAACCAGCTTTAGAGATACTTACTAGAAGTGGGCAAGGTAGTTTACGAGATACATTAACTTTGCTTGATCAATCAATTATATATTCAAAAAGTATAATAACTGCAAATACTGTTACAGATATGTTAGGTATGATAGATCCTGTGTTTATGGATAATTTATTTAATATTATATTAAATAAAGAGGATATTCGTTCTATAATTGAATCATTGGAAAACTATGAAGTTGGTCAAGTTTTGGATGAAATTAGTATATACTTAAAACAGAAAATGCTTTTAAATGATATAAAATATGATTTATATATATTTGATAGGTTTTTTAGAATTATTGCAGATTCAAAACAGTTGTTAAGTATGAATAGTGATGGTGGATTTGTTTTAATTTTAACTTTATCAAAAATGGTAGAAGCTGTAAGTATAAAAACAATTGATGATGTTATGGAAGATGTACAAAATATTAAAGTGATTCAAAATAAAGAAATTATTGAAAAACCAATTATAGAAAAAGTAATAACTAAAACTAAATCAGAAGATATTAAAAAAGAAGAGATAGTTACTCCTATAAAAGAAGATGATTCTAAAATATTATTTAAAAAATTAGTTGAAAATATATATAATAAAAGTTATGAATTAGGGGAGTGTTTTGAAAAAAGCTTTATATTTTCATCTTATGAAAATAACATATTAAAAATAAACAGTACAGC
This sequence comes from Campylobacterota bacterium, assembly GCA_034660095.1. Lineage (GTDB taxonomy): Bacteria > Campylobacterota > Campylobacteria > Campylobacterales > Arcobacteraceae > JAIOSF01. The sequence goes on from JAYEIM010000479.1 coordinate 3,805, forward strand.
AGTTGGTATTTGTAAAGCACTTTTATATAAAAATTTCAGTCATATTAAAGTTTTTGCTGCAGAGGTATTTGGTGAAACAACGGAATTAGAATTTGAAAAAATAAAAAAAGAACAAACAAAGGAAATAGCCCGGATAGTTCAGCCTTCAAATAATGATCAAGTAGGTTCAATGATTGAAGATATTGAGTTACATGAAAATACTCCATCAAGTTGTGTTGCTGGCATGAGTGATATGAGAAATCCTAATTTATCTCAAGTAGAGTTAAATATAGATGATGTTTTAAATTCAAAAATGACAAATACTGCTGTGCAATTACTACAACCTAGAAATCCTTTAAAAATAAAAAGTAAGTTATAATCCTTTAAAATAAGGGATTATAAACAATCCCACAAAAGAATCCCAAAATTTAAGCCCCCATTAAGCCCAAACCCTTGACAAAGAATAAAAAACCCATTATAATTCGCGTCCAA
>JAYEIM010000480.1:0-4267 GCA_034660095.1 Campylobacterota bacterium
GAACTAATAATTGTTTTTTATTTTCTCCTGTTAACTCAACTGCAACATGCTGACCAAAAGTTGGGCTTCCTTTTCTTATATCAACAGCTACATCTAAAACTTTCCCTTGAATCACTCTTACAAGTTTAGTTTGTGCTGCAGGGGAGAGCTGATAGTGAAGACCTCTTAAAACACCTTTTGAACTTTTAGATTCATTGTCTTGACAAAATTTTATTTTATATCCTAAAAACCCTTCAAGTTTATCTTGCCTAAAAGTTTCTACAAAATATCCTCTATCATCTCCATGAACTTGAGGTTCACATATAACTATATCAGGTATATCTGTTCTTATAAAATTCATATTAATTCCATTCAAAATTCATAATTTAAAATTCAACATTACTGATTAGCTCTGCTAATCAGATACTGACCATATTGGTTTTTCTTTAAAGGTTGTGCTAACTCTATAAGTTTCTCTTTTGAGATATATCCCATCTCATAAGCTATCTCTTCAAGACATGCTACTTTTAAACCTTGTCTATTTTCAATAGTTTGTATAAACATACTAGCTTCTAGTAGTGATTCATGAGTACCTGTATCTAGCCATGCATACCCCCTACCCATTAGCTCAACTTTTAACCTATTCTCTTCTAAATAGTCTTGATTTAGTGTTGTTATCTCTAATTCACCACGATCAGATGGTTTTACATTTTTTGCTTTTTTGATTACATCATTTGGATAAAAGTATAACCCTACAACTGCATAGTTTGATTTAGGTTCAGTTGGTTTCTCTTCAAGAGATGTTACTACGCCATCTTCATTGAACTCTGCTACCCCATATCTTTCTGGGTCTTTTACATAGTATCCAAATACTGTTGCTTTCTTTTCTTCTTGAGCATTTTTTACAGAAGTTGATAAAAGTTTAGTTAAGCCTTGTCCATAAAATATATTATCTCCAAGAACTAAACATACATCATCATTACCTATAAACTCCTCACCAAGTATAAAGGCTTGTGCAAGTCCATCTGGAGATGGTTGTACTTTATAAGAAAACTTCATGCCTATATCCCTACCATCGCCTAAAAGTTTTTCAAAATTTGGTAAATCATCTAGTGTAGAGATGATAAGAACTTCTGTGATACCTGCCAACATAAGAACTGATAACGGATAATAAACCATCGGCTTATCATATATTGGGACAAGTTGTTTACTTACACCTTTTGTGATTGGATACAGTCTTGTACCTGATCCTCCTGCTAATATTATTCCTTTCATCTAAAATGCCTCCATATTAAATTTTTTATTATAACTAGTCTAAATACTATTTTTTGCTTAAATGTATATATTGACTTCTCTCCTGTAGGAGAAGCATTATTCCCATGCCGCCTATAACTAATAAGTCTATCTTCTATAAAGTATGTCTTACCATACATCTCAGCAATAAGCCCTATCCACCAGTCGTGCATTGGAATATCTTTTGGAAACGGTAAAGATTTACCTAGTATCTTTCTATTAAAAGCCATAGTGCATCCAAGATATGAATTTTTTACTATATTTTTTACAAGTCCACTTTTAGAACCATTTAATTTATAAAAAGATTCATTCAAACTTTTCCCATTCTCATCAATAATATCTGCATCACTTAATACCAAATCATACTCTTTCATATACATTTTTATCGTTTCTATCTTATTAGGTTTCCATATATCATCTTGGTCAGATAGTATAATAATATCTCCATTTGCTTGCTTCAAAGCATTTTCAAAATTGTATATAGGAGATTTGAACTTTTGATTTTCAAAAAGCCTTATTTTAATATCATTGTAGGATTTAATTATTTCTATAGTATTATCAGTTGAACTATCATCTGAAATTACCACTTCATCATTAACCTCTAATTGATCAAGAATTGAATCTAATTGTTCTTTTATATATCTTTCACCATTATAAGTTGCTATACACACTGAAATTTTCATATCTCTTTTCCTTTTTTTACTTCACTATACTCCATAATAGAAAAGTAAATTATCAATACCATTAAGAATAGTCCTCTTGAATTTGTGAAAATTAACTCTTTAATGTTAATTAAAAGAATAGTACTTAAAAATATAAGCATCATTATTTTTAAATGTTTCAATTCAAAATTTTTATTTTTCAAAACCGTACCAAACATATATAAATAAAATATAATAAACACAAATAGTCCAAAAATACCATTAGCATATAAAATTTTTAGATATCCGACATCCGTTGGAGCATTAAAATAATTTTTTCCAAATATAAGCTCTAAATAATTAAATTCAAAAAAATAGTGATCATTAAACAAGTTATTTGTACTTGCCGTAGAGAAAGTTCCACTTTCAATCAAATTGATAAATATTTCGAAAGCCCATGGAATTACTGATGCAAAAGTAGAATTATTTGATTGAAATAAATAAAAGAACAAACCTATAACAATAAATATATTAACATATGTAAAAGCTGATAACCTTGATAGCTTTATTGTGAAACTTGATAATAATACCAAAAGAGTATATCCAATGATTAAAAACATACCAGATCTTGCTGTTAAAAAAGCAGAAACTAAAAATACTAAAGGCATTATGGTAAAAATATAATTTTGCAAAATCTTTTCTCTTAGTAAAAAAACATTCAAAACAAAACCAACAAAAAATACTAAAGACAAAGTAGTGCCAGCACCTACACTTATATCAATATATCTTATGCCTCTAATCACTTCCCACATAGAAGACATTTTTGAAGCAAGCAATGGATATACAAAATTTCTCAACTCTGGAAAAACAAAAAATAAAATCACTGTAAATGAAACAATTAACACGCTATAGTAAATATGCAGTAATAATTTAAGGTAAAACTTTTCCTTATAATATCGACTATATAATTTAACAACAAAAAAAGATGAAATTATATAGACAATAAGTTTTAAATACTCTACAGCTAAATCGTATTCAGAAAAATTATAAACTATCATTGTTGGTATATAAAATAACAATGCTATTGCCGTAAAAACAATAGCAAACAAAATTGGTTTTTCTATTTGACCTCTTATTAAAACATAACCAATATACAATGTAGCCATTAAAATATTAAAAATTGCAAATAAATCAATAAAAATAAAATTTGGACCAAATAAAACCATATAAAGCAAAAAAGGTAAGAATAATTTCACTAAATAATCTTTCCTATATTCTTATACCCAAATAGTTTAGTTACTTTATCGTTAGTATAATTTTTCTTACTCACCAATTTATCTATATCATCTACCTTTCTGCAAATAACACTTCTCTCAGAAAACTCTTCTCTCGAATATCTTACAGCTTCTCCTACATACTCACCTACTATTACTTGAAGACCTGCATTTAAGTACTCTACAAACTTTACACTTAGTCTAGTTTCCCAGTCAGCTGCTTTTTTCATAAGCACTACACCATAGTCAGCAACTTGTAAGTACTCTACTAATTCACCTGAATCAAGACTTGTAGTGTTTAGTAAAGTTACATTTTTTATATTTATCCTATCATCATGTAGTAAGTTTTCATAATGTTGTGAAATAACTAAAACCTTGTAGCCCCTACTTGTACACTCTTTAAAAAACTCAGCATACATATCGATACTATTCCATCCATTATCAAGTGAACCATAGTAAGTTATAACAATATCATTAGATTTATAGCCCAACTCTTTTCTCAATTCTTGCTCTCTATCTTTAGCAATATACTTCATAGTAGAAACATAGCAAGGTATAAGCTCAACTATAGCTTTAGAACACATAGCTTCATGAAACTCTTTATGTTTAATCGAAACAGCCGTGGTTTTGTAGCTATTGCAAAGTATCTTTTTTTCAAAGTATCGCCACATTTTGTAGTTTAGACTATTCATTTTAATATTGCCATTTAAAGTATTTTCATCTATAAATAAACTTCTTGTATCAAATACATAATTAATATTTCTAATTTTCTTCAAAAAAAATGTGACTAAAGAGGGGAAGTAACTTCTTGCTACAACTATGCTATCTCTTTTAACTATAAATGATAAAATAACTGCATACAACAATGCGAATACAGGAGTGAGAAAAAACAAATAATTAAATAAAAATAGCTTGTAAGGTATAGCTATTGGTAAATTAATACTATTAGTATAAGCTTTATTTGTATTTCCAATTTTATGAATATTTATCAACTTGACCTGCTTATCTTCTATACTTTTTATAGGTTCTATCACTTGAGATTTCAATAATCCACTATTAATATTTTCATTTATAACTAAA
>JAYEIM010000481.1:0-18847 GCA_034660095.1 Campylobacterota bacterium
GAACTTTATCATACAATTTATTTTTACTATTCAAACAAATACTAGATTCAAATTTACAAAAGCACACAGTAAAAACAATAAGATATAAACTTTACAATATTGCGGGAAAGGTTGTATATCACGCAAGAAAATGGATATTAAAAGTTAAAGAACAGTTTTTAGAACTGCTAAATAATATTAGACAAAGAGCTTATGATGTTAGTCTTGAATAGTAGTTTTACTTTAGAAAATACAATCATTAAAAAAATTAAGACAATATACTATTGCCTAAAAAATAGTAAATTAAGTGAAATTAGTAATAAATTTATCATAGGAGCAAAAAATATGTAAAATTTAATTGATTTATAGTTTACTTTTATTGAAAATTAAAAAAATCGGTGATTTTTAAGAATAAAGGGAGCTTTAAAAATCTATAAATTAATTTGGGTTTAGTAGTAAACTATAAAGTTACACAAGAGTATGAAGTAGAAGAGCTTATTAAAAAATGGATTCCCTATGTAAAAGTGATATCACCACTTTCATTAAAACAAAAAATTGATGATCAATTAAGAGAGTATTTAGGGTAAATTGTAACTTGTAAAGCTAATTTATAGCTATTATATATAAGTTTTGTTAAAATAGATTCCATTAAATTATAGGAACAAAAATATGAATAAAAGCGAATTAATAAAAGAAGTTGCACAAAAAGCTGCTTTAACACAAAAAGATACAACTGCTGCACTTGAAGCTACACTTGAAACAATCACAGAAGCGTTAGTAAAAGGTGAAGATGTTCAGTTTATAGGATTTGGTACATTTAGTACTTCTAAAAGAGCAGCAAGAGAGGGTGTAAATCCATCAACTGGTGCTAAAATACAAATAGCAGAGTCAACTGTTGCTAAGTTTAAAGTTGGTGCTAAACTAAAAAATTCTATACGAGATGGGAAATAATACTGCCTAAAACTACCTTTAACTTACACTTAATTTACTTATTAAATAAGTCCTAAATTTTAAATATTTCAATGATAGAGTAAGTCATTTCAATTGTCAAATAAAAAATTAGTAAAATTAATGCGAACAATATTATTTCTAAAAATAATTTTACTGTTTTTGAGGCTTTATTGTTATGTAAAGTATCTAACTTTCTTTCAAACTTTTTTATTGTTTCTGGTAAATCTTCATCGTCTATTTCTTTTGATTGAAATAGTGCTCCCATTATATCGTTTTTTTTCTCAATTGAATTATAATAAAACATCAAAGATCCAAATATAAACATCAAAGATGACATAATATAAAACTCATTCACAAAAAAAGTTGCTGCTGATATAACAAACATTAAACTCATAAGAATTTCTTCAAAGTTTTTAAATATTGACATAGCTACTAACCTTTTTATTTACTTTAAACATATCATGTTCCTTGTTATATCACTTCCTATATTAGTGATAATTTTTACATTATTTGTTTTAAAACTATATATACTAAATAATATTCCAAAAACTATAGGAATCATTAATCCAATTATAAAAAATAAACTTGCATTTGCTCTCATAACAAATCTCCTTTTTGATTTTTTACATATTACAGTCTTATTTATACCTTTATTTCCCTAGCTGTAAATAAGCAAATATTAATTACCTATAGTTTTACTAGTCCAATACTCAATGAAATATAATTTTTGCGACACAGGTAAATTGAAGTAAAAATGATTTTATAAACTTCTAGTATCAAAACAAAAGGAGTTACAAATGTTATCAGTAATATTAACAAAACACGCAAAACAAAGATTAAGAGAAAGAGTTGGTCTAAAAATAAGATCTTTAGAAAATCATATTCATAAAGTGATTATGAAATCATCTGATATCTTTGTATCGATGGATCAATCTCAAACATTATTTGTCATTTTTCAAGAGATGAAATATATTTTTAAAAGAAAATTAAATAATGATTTAGTGCTAGTAACTGTATATAAATCAGATGATGATTTAATTATTAATAGGTCAGTAAAAGCATTCTAGGTATGTATAGGTAAAGTATACTAGATAGTATAAAAAATCTTAAAATAAAAAAAGGATCAAAGATGAAAAGATTTACATTAAAGTTATTAAATAAACTTGGGTTAACAACTATATCTGAGTGCAATGCTAAATGTACTCAAATTGAGTCATATAGAAACAACACAATCTGTCAATTAAAACAGAATAATAAGGATCTAAAAAAATCCTTAAATAAATTGCAGTTAAACCCTGCAAAACTTCAGAAGTGGTCTAAAGCTGTAAGAGAAGCAGGTGGACATAAATGCGATATATGTGGTTCTACAGATAAAGAACAATTAAGTTCGCATCATTTATATGATAAGAGTAGTCATCCAACTCTTGCTTTTGTCGTGGAGAATGGGGTAGTACTTTGTGATTTTCATCATAAAGACTTTCACAAAACTTGCCAGCAAGTAGAGTGTACACCACAATCTTATCAAAAGTATAAAGAGAAAATAAAAAGTGTAAAAAGCTTTTTACATATGAATAAATACCCAAAGAAATTATCTGCTTAATATAGCAGATAATTTTTTAGTAAATTAAAAAATATAACATGGAGATAAAATGAAGAATATAGAAACTACTCAAAGAAAACAAGATTTAGATTTACGACAGCTATATAGAAAAAAAGGGATCGATTATATTAAAAATATTATAGAGTCTGATGTAAATATTCTTAAATCTTGGCATAGCTTGTCTTATGATGAAATTTTTTCTAAACTAGAAGAAAAAGATTATTTTGAATTATGTGAAAGATTTGAGATAGAACATCAAAGTGAAATTATAAAAGATGAGAAATTCTTACCAAAATCTTTTTTAATTGCGGCAGCTACAAAAATTGGATTTAGTGTAAATAAAATGATAACAAAAGATTATATTTATTTAAATCCATATATGCGTAACATGGAAAAATTATACATAGATATTGATGATGTTGGTATCCAAAGAAGTACATGTAGCTATGATATATTTAATGGTTCAGTTCCATTTCTAGATAAAAGTGAATCTTTAAAATTTGAGAGATATTTGGCATCATCAATCTCAATAAATAAACAAGAAAAACTACACATTATTAGAAATATCAACTCTTTATCAAAAAAGCAAATTTGTGATCTTATTTCTATATTTGAGGAAGAATTTATCAATTTTGCAACTATAAATTTGAAACATTCAAAGAAGCTGAAAGAGAAATCAGATATATATTTTGGTATTTGGCAAGAAATCCTTGATGAGATAAAAAAAGAGCGTATTATTTCAAACGATATACCAAAAAAGAAATTATTTGATAAAATGTCTAACTTTACTCCGCAAGCAATTGCAACTTATTTAGAAAAAACAGTTATCGGTCAAAATGAAGCAATTAAAAAAATCAGTACAGCTTTGTACTACCATATGCAGATAGTAAATAAAGATCAAAGTAGATTTAATGAAGATTATTCAACTCAACATGAGATATCTACGGCTGGTCCATTACTTCTAGCAGGGGCAACAGGTACAGGTAAAACTATGTTAGTAAAGGAAGTAGCAAAGTTTTCAAATATCGATTTTTTCCATATAGAAGCTAGCTCTTTGGTTGAAGATGGAATAGTTGGAAAGTCCACTGATACTATAGCGAAAGATTTACTTCGTCAAGTTGAATATGATATTGAAAAATCTCAAACCAGTATCGTATTCTTTGATGAATGCGATAAATTACTTTTAAAAGATAATGGGCAAGCTGTTCTAAGCCAACTTTTGAGATTCGTTGAGGGGGCTGAAATGCCTGTTGTGACTTCAAGCCATGATTATGATCTTGATAAACTAAAAGATATTCAATTTATATCAACAAAAAATATGTTAATAATATTTGCTGGTGCATTTCAAAATATTATAGATAAAACAACAGTAGGTTTTGGAGCAAAGAACAATGGTATAAAAAAGCTTACCTCCGAAGATATATTAAAATCAGGTCTTCCAAAAGAGCTATTAGGAAGAATCAAACAAACTGTTGTTTTAAATAATCTGTCTGAAGAGAATTACTATGATATATTGGTTAAATCTACAAATTCTCCAATTAAAGAATATCTAGAAAAAGTAAGTATAAACAATAACTGTGTACTTATTGAAGATGAAGTCTACCAAAAACTTGCTCAAGTTGCATATAAAAGTGAGTTTGGAGTAAGAAGTATACCACATATACTAGAGAAGCTATTTGAGGAGATATTATTCATTTCTCCTGAGCATTCAAACTTTAAATTTGAGTTGACACTTGAGGATTTAGAGAAGGTACTATGAGTTGCATTTTTTAAATGCAACTTTATTGTGTAGGTAAAAGTAAGTAAATATTTTAATATAAAATAACAACATTAAAAAATAGGAGTTCAAAATGACAAAAATTCAAAAAAATTTAACAAGTGGTTCAATTGCACTTATAGCTTCATCAGCTATATTTACAGGTATTGTAGATTTAATTTACAATAAGAAGTTAAACGATGCAGCTATAAGTTGTTTTCAAAAGGATCCATTTGATGCAACATGCTATTTAAAAGACCCAAGCTATGTATCTAATATTGATATTATTCAGTTTATGTCTGAATCACATATGGCAATAAATGTATTGATTTTTTTGATTTTTTTCAACTTAGTGTTTCAAATTAAATTCTTTATAGATAGTGAATTATTTAAAGTTGAAAAAACAATTAAAAAATTAAAACTAGAAAATTTTAGAGAAAGCTCTAGTCAATACTATGGACTTTTAGGTACATTGGTTGGATTTAGTTCTTTTCTTTATTCAAAAACAAACAGTAGTGTTAATTCAATAGTAGATTTATTTTTAAGTAATTTCTCCACAATAATTTTAACTACAGTATTAGGTGCTGCTGTAACTGTACTTATAATGTTTACAAGATCAATTATGAAAGAGCAAGGTGAATAGTCATGAACTATAAAATAAAAGCAACTCAACTGCCATCTACACTGTTTGTTGACATACTGTTTATTTTACTTTTTATATTTATAGCTCAAGATCCCAATGCTGTTCTAAGGGTACAGTTTGATTCTATACCAAAAAAAGATGTATTCCTTGTAAGTCGAAGTGGTGATCTATATGATCAAGATATAAACCAATGGAGTTTTGATCCTATGATAATAGATAAGATTAAAAATGCTATGCCAATTAACAAAACAATTAAAGGTATTGCTAGTACAGCTGATGGTGCAGAGTATCAAGTATTTATAGCAGGTGAAACTCAAAAGAAAATTACAAACAAATGGCTACTATGTGGAAAAGGAAATTACCGTTGTGTAGGAGAGGTTAAGTTTGTACTAAATGAAAATGGTTTAGCCAATACAAATGTAATGGAAAAGTATAAAGTCCATTAAACAAGTAATATTTCTAAGGAGGATATCATGAAAAAGTATTTTTTAGGAGCCATATGGATAGTTTTGAGTCTATTTTTAGCATTTGGTATTATAAATATGGTATGGAATATTATGATACCCCATTGGAATCAATATATTTGGTTAGTTCTAGGTGTATTTAAATTTTTCATTGTAGCAATGTTTACAAAAAATGATACATTTGTATTTATAGATACTTTTATGCATGAATTTAGTCATCTACTTTTTACATATATCACTCGATTAAAGCCTACAGTATTCATAGTTAATCCATTTGATAAGGAAAAAGACAAACCAAGTGGTTATGTATATTACACATATAAAGAAAAAAGTCATAAGTCAGTAGTAAAGTCTGCTAGAAATCATCTTGTTGATCTAGCCCCTTATTTTTTTAGTACTACTACATTTTTTATTATGATTTTTTATGGATTGTTTTTAATAAATACACATCATACAATATTTGAGCATCAACACTTTGCATTTTTCAATGGAGCTATTATGGTTGCTGTTGGTTTTACATATGCATATCATCTAGTAAGTTCTATATCTCAGATAAATCCAAAGCAATCAGATTTTGATGAATTAGGATATGGCTATAGTAAGGTTGTGATTTTATTTTTTCATTTGTTGTTTTTATTTGGGTATATATGGATTCTTAGTTTTCCTTATTTATAATTATAAACTTTATACTTCTTATCTTAAGTAAAGAAAACTTTCATATACCAATTTTTTAGCTTTTTCACAGTCACTTTTAAAAAACAATTTTTCGTCATCAATCATTTCTATAAGAGATTTGTAATTTTTAAAATCATCAATAGAAATTGAAATTTTTTTTTGAAGAATCAATTTTTTTAAAACAACATAGAAAAGGTATATTGCAAATACAAAAAATAAGAAAATTGTAAAGTTTCCTAAAAATGAATCTGCCATATCCAAATATAATAATAAAAAATCCAAAGGCAATAAAAATACTAAAAAAATGCTTTTTAGAATATTAAATTGCCTTCTAATATTGTAAATGCCATTAAATAAACTTTCATTAGAATAGATTTTCATTAAACTAAAGTTTGTTTTCTTATAAGAATAATTTATAAATTTATAAAATAAACTAGTTTTATTTTGATTATTCTTAACTTCTTCGAAAGAAAGGATGTATTTATGCATTATTAATGGGTAAACTTTTTCGAAAAAGATTTTATCTGTACTACTAGAAGATGTATATTGAATCAAATAAAAAAACTCTTCTTTTGATATTTTAAATTTCTTGAATTTATAAAATATAATCCAAGACTCAATATAATTAACAAGTGGAACTATTCCAAGATATACAACCAAAATTGGTGATAAAAACATAACAAAAGGTAAAGGTTCTTGAATTTCAACTAATAATGCAGTGCTAATACATAAATATACTATTAAACTTAATATCAATACAGTGTGTGGAAAAGAAAACTTATCAATATAACGATGTTTCAATGAGTCAACTCTAATTTTAGTAAGATCAGAAATTTCTCTGTCTTTAAAATCTTGATAATTATTTAAATATTCAGATATATAGTTATCTATTACTTTATACTTTTTAGAAAAATTCAATTTTACAATATTAAAAACTCCAATCAATAATAAGATTGAAAAATATATATTTAATGGAACAATTAAATTTTCTTTTACAAAGATAAAATCAGGTAATGCAGATTGATTATCATAAAAAAACGCAACTATTATTAAATATAATAATGATCTTTTTATTCTATCTATTTGATATTGTATTGATAATTGTTTAAATGATATATTAATTCTTTCAAATGGTGAGTGATTTTTTTTACTTAACTTATGATTACCACTAAAACAACTTTTAATTAATTTTGTTAGTTGTATTGAAGATAAACTGGAAATATTCTTTTTCCAGAAAAATATATTAGCCAATCCTATTATTAAGTAAAATAAAAGTTCTTCATTATTACTCCAATTAAACCCAAAATATGCCGGAACTACAAGTATTGTTAAGAACAAAATAAATGTACCAAGTAAAAGACGTATAAATGAATTAAAATAGCCTGTTGAATATTGAAAAATTCTATTAGTATTTACATTAAGTTTATTATATTTTTCAGTTCCTACAGGTATTAGAAAAATTGATTTGTCTTGTGCATTATATTTACTAACAATATCCTTTTCTATGTCCATTGACGCAGAATTATTTGTAAGGTCAAATATAATTAATACGGAGTTTTCTACTAAATTATGCACTTTTTCTTTCCATTTATAAGAATCAGATTCTATATATATTGGAATACTTTTTATTGGATTTAAGAATTTTAATCCAGCAAAACCGATAAGAAAAGGATCCCAAGTTTCAGTTCTGTTATCTGGATCTGTAAGTAATATTATAGGTATGTTTTTTGGTGTAGCTTTTAAAATAGTGTAAAAAAGTGATATATCTGCAATACCAGTAAATCTTCTTAAAAATAAAACATATTTAGATGGGTATATCTCTTGTTTTAGTGCAAACCATTTTTTTATAACAAAAATTTGAAATAATAAAAATACCCCAATATTAATTAGAGTATACTTTCTATTAATGTGATCAAAGATACCAGCTTTCATTACAAATAACACTATTACAAAAGCTATTACAATTCTTATTATTCCAGAAGAATAATTAGAGTTTATTTTATGTTGTAATGGTAAATATCTAAAAAAGAATCTTCCAAACACAATTGCTGATGGGAAAGATAAAATAGCAATAATTATTGTTTCTGTTGTTATATCCTCTTGAATAATTCCACTAGACATAAAAAGAATGTAGCTCATGGATACAAATAGTTCTATTGATAACATGGCAGTGCATAGACTTATAAGTGGAATAATATAATATTTGAAATCAACCACAACAGATGATTCCATAATATTTCTATATAAGAAAAAAGAATCAAAATTACTTAAAATTTGTTTTATTTTATTCATATATTGTTCATTAATTTGTATTATTTAATAATTCTTCATTTAAATAAACCATTTCACTTAATATTTTATAAATATCTTCATGAGATTGAGAAACTTCAAGTTTATTTTCTTTATAATATACTTCTATTACTGTTAAACCCTTTTGTTCAACTTTTAATGCTTCTAAATAATCTTCATTTGTTTCCAAATAAGTAGCCAACCTTACTATACAAAATAAATAGTCATCAATCCATGATTCAATACTTATATCAATAAAATCTTCTAAAAAGTCAAATTCTTTTAATTTATTTTCAATTGCTTTTGTAATCTCTCCATTTAAAAAATATGTTTCAGATAATTCAGATAGAGATTCTAAGTATTTTTTTATCCAGCAGTACTTGTTATCACCAAGTGTTTTTAAATATATAAGTGTCTTTATTGATAATTGTATTTTAATGCTCTCATTTATATCAACTTCTTTAAATAATAAAGCTAAGTCTTTATATGCATCAAGGTATGATTCTTCCCATTCCTCTTCATCTCTTTCATATAAATTATCTAATAAAGAACAAATTTCTTTCTGGACCTCAATAGCTTTATCTGTATTATTAAGCTTTAAATATATCTCAGATGAGTTACGTAAGTTTTGTAAATATTTACTAGTCCATATGCCATCTAAACTTGGCATTTTTCTTATTATATTAAAACATTTATCATTATACTGTTTCACATATTCTAATTGATTTATACCAATTAAAATGCTTACAATAGATTGTATGTGTTTGATGTAATATTTAGACCAGAAATTAGGATTTATATTATATACGTCATTCATTAAATTAATTATTTTTTTTGATAAGGTTAGTATTTTAAATATAGGTTTATCAGTTATTAAACTATTAAGGAAATACACTCTTTCACATAGTACAGAAATATACTCTTGAATAACTTTTTTTTCATTTTTATTTTGAGTATATATCTTTTCCATAGTTTGTATATTTAATAAACTAAAATACTCAGCTTTATCATTGTTTTGTATTTTTCTTGTGGATAAAATTAATTTACTTAATAGTTCATTATAACTTTGTACATATATGATTGGATCTTTATAAATATAATCTTCTAATAAATTTAATATATCTAAATAACTTTCTATTGCACGATTTAAATTGTTTGATCGATAAAAACTATCTGCACTTGATATTAAAGTTGTAATTTGAAATTGATCTATTTCAATGCTACTAGTGTCTCTTAAGAATAAAGATCTACTTTTTTTATTAATTAAATCAACCATATTATAATCATTTATAAACTCATATAACTTTGATAAAATTGATAGTAAAGTAACCAAGCTTTCTTTTACAACTGGTAATGGATTATTTTCAAATACTTTTTCTGATACTTGAATACTTTTTTCTAATGTCTTTATTCCCAATTTTGTTTTACCAATAAATTTATACACTAACGATATCATTATACTACTAGAAGAATATAAAGAATAAAATACAACATCTTTAAATAATATTTCCAAGGAGACTGATTGAACTGCATAGTAATAATAATATGACTCAAAGAAATAATTATTTTGCTCTAAATGTTCACCTTCATCCATTATATAAAAAAGTGATTGTGCTTGCCACTTTGTATTGTATAAAGTTTTAAGAAATATAGAGTTTTGATAAAGAAACTCAGAATTTTCATATCTTTTATGGTGTAAGAATATGATTGCTACATATAACTTGCCCCACCTATTAGAATAAAAATCATCCTCCTGATACTTTTCTATCAAAATCTGATTAGCCCTTATAATATTCTCATGTTCATGTTGTTGGTTTTCTTGATTTTTAATAACATCACCAAATTCTCTATGAAAAAAATATATTAATTCTTCATCATCTTGATTTTTATGACTTAAAAATGGTTTTAAATGAGTGTGTAATCTACTCCAATGAATAATTGGTAGTTCTTTAGAGTGGTTTTCATGATAAGTATCAGGAGCCATCATAGAGATGAACTCTTCATCTGTAGAGAATAATTCTAACAATTCACTTTCACTTAAACCATCTCTTGAAGCATATAGATACCCTAGAACTTTTTGCACAAAATCTATATTATGATGATAAGTAGTAGATAAACTATTTATAAAATCTTTTATGAGTCCTTTTTGTGTATCTGCTAAGTTTTTTACACGATCATAGCTTTTCCAGTTTTTTAATTCTTGTACTGCTATATTAATATAAAGTGGTGTTTGATTTTTTTCATATTGTTCTAAAAAATAGTTTTCTTGATCTTTTTGTAAAGTTCTTTGTTCATTTTTTAATAAACTATATAATAGTTTTAAAGGTTCGTTAAAAGGTTTTAATTCAGATGTATTTGAACTTTTTTCTTTTAGAGTTTGAAAATATCTACTATCCTCTTCATAGTTTTTATCATTTAAAACTGATATAACTATTTTAATATTACTTGGTAGAATACCAGGAAGCCATAGAAACTGATCGTCATGTCCTATTTGATCTATTGCATCTATAAATATAACTATATCATCTTTTATATCCATTAGTTCCATATAAGCACGTTCACTAAACTTTTCAAAGGTTTCTTGATCTTCATCTTTTTGTCGTTTTTCTTGTTCACTTCTTATATCTATACCTAACTCTTCAAATATAGATATGAGTATCTGTTTAGTAAATCCTGAATTTGCTGTTGCTCCTATAAATCTATATAATACTTTTTTATTGAAAGATTTTGTATCTTCTATAGCTTTTGCCATTAAAGATGATTTTCCTATACCTGATCTACCATAAATTATCAATGGGTTTTTATTATCATTATCTATATAGTTTGTTATAGTTTCTAAAGATTCTTCTTGACCTATAAAGTTTTTTGATTTTTGTTTTAGAAAACCTTCTTGGGATAATTGTTCTATTTGAAGTGGTGTAAATATCTCTTCTTTTTTTATATGTTCATCTATAGCATTTTCTAAAAACTTTATAATTGAATCTTCAAATTTAGTTAAATAATCTTCTTCCAAATCTTCAGAAGTTTTTTGAAAAATATTTACCTCTAATATATTTTTATCTAGCAACTCTTTTTTAACAGACTCTTTAAAAATTTGTGCTTTGTTATAATCATCACCTATAAACTTATCTGATTTTTTACTACTCTTATCAATATTTCTAAAAAAGCTAAAGATATTTCTAGAATCTATTTTTGATATATCAGAATCTTTTTTTATAAGTGTTTCTTGAAAAGATGTTGGTCTGATATAAGGGATGATCCCCTCTTCAACTTCTGCTTCAGTTGCAGAAAAAAAGTATTTTCTTTTTTGATTTTCAGATAGGTTTGATATATTTACTGCTTTTTTTAATATGTTTGATAAAGTTATCTCTATCTTTTCCCAAAGAAGATTATCTTTATACTTATCTTTTCTCTCTTGCAAGATATATGAAGTTGGCAGTTGATTTAGATCTTCTTTGTACCATGATAATAACTGATCTTTTTCTTCATCATCTACTAAATCTAAAATAGTTTCAAATTCATTTCTTTCTATGAGATATGGTAAAGGAACCCATCCATACCTATCACCTATCATTATTAAAAAGTTAGGATGAGTAAATGTTTTACATGATTGTACTTCATTTAAACATAGTTCTAAAGTCTTTTGATCAAGCTGTGCTTCATCACTTACTCCCCATCTTAGATCTATAGGTTGAAATGTATAGCCTTTCTTTTGGCAATAGTTCTTTATATGTGGGAATACTTTAGTTTGTAAGATTTCTCTTTCTTTTTTAAAGTCATCAAAAGTAGAAGAAATAAATAGTCTGAATGTTTTGTTTTGCATTAGAAACTCCATTTAGATTACTTAGCGATACTCATCACATGATTTATATATTTGAAATTTTTACTGTATTCTTAAAAGACAAAAAACATCATACTTCATAAGTATTCACACTAGCGACTAAGATACAATCTTATATAGTAATGCAATAATTTCTTGAATTTGCTCTGTATCTTCTTGGTCACAAAATGTTGAATAAAAAGCTAATTGTCTTGCTGTTGAATTGATATGAAATAATTCAATATCTTGATCTATCTCTTCTCTATAGTTTTGAATTCTTTCTTTTGCTTTTTCATAATTTTGAAATAATATATTTTGTTCAACAGATGTAATCCATGACCAATAGTTTTTTATATCAATATTTATGTTCTTCCACAATTCATCTAAAATATCTTCAGTCTCTTCATAATCCCTTTTTTGTACATTCCCTATGATAACTTCTAAGTATGAAATATTAATAGCTGGATAATATTTGTCTTTTACCTCATGGAGCAACGCTTTTTTATAAAGGTCGCTTGCTTTTGAAAGTTGATTGATAAAAGTATTTTTAAGAGTTTCATCATCTTTATCTAATGCAATACTAAAAGCCGTTCTTTTGTATGATGCAGCCAATAAATTTAAAGTTTCAGGATATGAACTTAAGCTAAATTTCTCTGGGTTTTTTTCTTGAATTGCAATTAGTTTTTCAAGTTCTTTTATTGCTTGAACATCATTTTCTAGGTTACTTAAAACTTTTGCTTTATGTTGTAAAATAATATCTTGATACTCTTCAAGATTGTCAATAAAGTCAAGCTCGTTTGCAAATGTGAGCAGGGTTTTATTGTCCACTCCTCTTAAAAATGCTTTTTCAAGTAGTTTTATAACAAATTTAGCATTTTGTGTTTCAGGATTATATTTTTCGCTTACAGAACTTGTAAAATAAATAATCATCTCTTTTAAATCTGAGTTTGATGTATTTAATTCAGATTTTATATCATGGTCATTTACATAATATAGGTTTGGTTGATTTTGCATCATCTCTACTTCGTTTTCCTCATTATTATTTTCATCTTCTTCGCAATTTTTATTTTTAAAATATTTTTCTATTATAGACTCATATGCTTTTATAGTTACATATCTTGATTGTTTGTTATAAAATAAATAATCAATATTATAATTATAGACTTTACAAAAGTTAGCAATAAACTTGTCAAAATCATAATAATGGTTATCTACTTCTTTGTGTGTATCAAAAGTCTTTTTATCTTTAAAAAACTGCTTTATTGAATCTATACTTTTATAACCAATTCCATTTTTATGAGTAGAGTTAAAACGTTTACTATCAATCATATCAAATGAAATTTCTGAAATATCTACATCATTTTCATCTTCAAAAATATAAAATTCAAAAACACTTTCAATCGCTTTAATTAGTTCTTTGTGACTCTTTAGTATATCTTCAGAATCATCACTGCTAAAAACTTTACTAAAATGAGTAATTACTTTATTTAATGTTTTAGCTTGTTTAGTAGAAGCTAAACTTGGATGTTCATCAAAATATCTTTTTATAGATTTTGCTAATGCAGTCACATCTTCTTTACATTTAAATTCAAATTTATTATCTATTTTAAATTGATCATCGTTTCTTTTTATATAGTTTTCCTTTATAATTGCCTCTAATTGCAACTGTCTATCAATATTCTCATTAATTATATACTTGTAAATTTTCTTGGCTGTATCTTTTGCAAAAGCATGATTCCCCCTACCTTCGCCCTTTAAACAATTCTTTATTATTCTAAATTTTTGTTCCAACGATATATAAGAATATTCGTTTATTCCATTAATTTTTTGATTAATTATTTTCATCATACTTTCAATAGTATCTAACATATAACCTTTTGCTTCATGATTAGTTATAAACGGCACAATGTCTTTCATCCTTTCTATTTCTTCAAGTGATAATGCATTTCCCACAAGTATTCCTTTTTTTATGAACTATTATATACCTTAAATTCTACCATAAGATTGTTTACATCTTTACTTCTAGACACAGGAAGATGAAATAATTTATGTTTCTTTTTATTTAAATAATACTTAACTATCTCACTAGTGCCACCAACAAGACCTATATCTTTACCATCCCACAAGGCTATTAATACATTGCATTGATCTGCTTCATAATGTCCCACTTGCTCATACATCAAATCCCTTTGTGGAGTATAGTCTGAAATATCTTCTATACTTATACCGTTTAATAAGGGTAAATTTACGATCTCTTTACATAGTGGGTGATGAAGTAGTTCTTTAAACTCTTTCAATGACTTCTGATCAAAATCTATCTCATATAAGCTGTTTTTGGGAAATGGAATGATAGCTTTATATCCTATATCAAGCTCAATTGCAACATCAACTATAAGTCTATCTCCACCATCTGCGAGTGGTGAGTAAATAATTAGTTGATCCTTATGTTTACTTTTCAATGAAGACAACAGCTCTCTTAGCTGCTGTCTATAGTATGGGATACACTCTTTTTTTAAATCTCTATGAGCGGTTATAGCTATAATGTACATAATCTACTCCTTATTCTTTTTCTTCTTAGCAATAGAAAACTTTTTTAGTGTTGAAATATACTCTGCAGATACATACCCCTGTCCAGATGGAGTGCTCGCAAATACCCACTCTTTGCCATCAATGTTGGTTACGAAATGAACTTCGACATCTGTTTTTCTAGTTAAGACATCAATCTGAGAATCATTCATACTAGCAACTAATGGAGTAGATCTAAGTTTCAAACCACTTGGAGCTGATACCTGTGCTTTGAGCTTTTTAGCAGTTGAATAAAATGTCGAAGGAACATTGTTCTCTATAAATACATTTAACTTCATCAACTCTGTATTTCCACTTGAAATCACTAAGTTATATACAAGGCTTCTAGCATAAGGCTTCTGCTGATAAATAAATGTTTTGTCTGTACCAATATCACTGATTAAAGCTATATAAGCTTTAAGATACTGACACTCAAAACTTTTTTGAATATCATTTGGAAGTTTATTTAGCACTTCCACGGGATTAAAAGCATAGTTTACCTCTTTAACTGTTTCTTGTACTTCAACTTTTTTCTGATTCAATCCATCTGCTGTGCTTTTTAATTGCACCAATTCGTTATTTATACTACTTAGGTCAATAGGTTGAGAATCTGCAAATAAACTAATTGCTACTGTCAAAGATATAATTCCTAATTTAAAATTTCTTGTTACCATGTTGTCTCCTTTGTTTTGATTTGATGATTCTACTATTTTATTTTTGCTTACTTTTACCTGTATCATTTTTATATCCTTTCTTTTGATATCTTTAGTGACTTTAGGATATCTTCTAATTGGTTCTTTAATTCTGTAGTTTTTTGTGCTAACTCAGGGTTGTTTCCAATACAATTGTTCTTCATTGTGTTTTCTAAGTATCTCTTTTGATCACTACATAGCTTATTAGCAGTTTTTTAATCATACTTTTGATGATAATCTTCACAAAATTTGTCACTTAATTCAATAGCTTTAGTTTGAGCTATATTGCAAGATTCTATCCTTTTACCAGTATAAACAAGTAAATATTTAGCTTCTTCTAACGATTCATTTGCAATCTCAATTCTTTCTGCTATCATCGCTCTTTTTTCTTTTATCTCATCTTCATCGGTTTGTACTAAAGCTTTACCAATTTTGTTTTTCACATCCTCAAAAAATGAAATTTCTTGTGAATCACCTTGCGATGCATATAAACTACATGCTGTTGCTATTGATAATATACCAAGTTTAAATTTTTGTTGTTGTTTCATGTTTTCTCCTTGTTTTGATATGATCATTTTAAAATAATTCTTTTACCTATTGTTACCTGCGTTTATAAAGACTACTTATAGTAGTCTTTATGAAGTGAGATATAGCCCTTAGTAGAGGTACCTGTTTCACTCTCAACTCTGACATATCCAAAATTTGTGTTATTTTCATAAAACCCATCATTAATTACATAGATTTTATCTTTTGGAGTCACTTTTAAAATAACATTGGATGTATAAGATGCTTTGTCCCGTAGATTTAAAGAACCATCATCTACATTCTCTTTTAACTGCTTATACGGTAAAGGCTCATCAGTTTTCTTCATAGCTACTTTTTTTTCAACCTTGTCTGCTTTATTTATAGTTAACTTATTAGTGACTATATCATCTTTAAATGTGTCTATCTTACTAAAATTAACATATGAAAGATGACTAAAATATCTTTGCATATCTTCACAAGCCATTTGTTTCGAAGGTTGATCATTGATAGCGATACTACAGTTAGATTTTACATCAAAAGTTTTTGTATCTAAATCTTTGAATCCAAATTGCTGTTCATTATTAAACAATGAAATTGCACTCAAATTTGCATCTTTTATCATTAGTTTAGAATCAGCATAGCTCCCCTCCACAAGGTAAATTGAGTTTTTATCTTGTTGTGCAACTAATGTTACAAGATGATTTGACCCAAGTATAGGTTTGAATTTTTTTATTGAATCTACTTCACTACTTACTATCTCCCTTAGTCGTCTTTGATCAAAAGAGGAGTAATTTGTAGGAGAGTCTAGGTAAACTAAACTCTTCATAGAATCAAAATCAGACTTTTTGATATTTTGAATATCAAATTCGGTCCTAACACACTCATATGTAACTGTTTTACAAACCTCTAATTGCTTTAACTCTTGTATATCAAAAGCAAAACTTGAAGTAGTAAATATTATGGCTGAAGCCGATAAACTTATCAATGATTTTTTCATCTTGCCCTCCTATGATTTTTTATTTAATTTTGCAATCAATGCTTCTATAGCACCTTTATTTTGCAATGCTGGTGAATTCCGCTTCGCTTTATCTAGTGCTTCTAATTTGTCTTCTAATTCAGTTGTAATAACAACATCAGCTACTTTTAAATTATCCATTGCAATATCAAGCTTTTCTTTTATCTGTTTCAAAATCCCATTTAGCTTTACTGAAAGCTCTAAAGCATCATCTGAACTACTGAAGCAATTTTGAATAAGTGAATTCAAATGACCTTTTGCATCTTGGCAATATTTCATTGATTTTTTAGAATCGTATCTGCTCTTGTAATCTTCACACTGTGCGTCTATTAAAACCACCGCTTTACTTTGACCTTTAAGACAGCTTTGATAAGTACTTTGAAAATACTTTATCAATTCAACATTTACTTTTAGCAAAGTATCAGCTGCATCTAAACTATCATGAGCAGTCTGAATTTTTACTTTTAATTCCTCCTGTCTTTTAATGATTTTTTCTTGTTCTGTTGAGAAAAAGTCAATCACTTTACTATAGTTACTTGTGACATAATTAATAGGTGAGAATGTCCCTATATCACCATCTGCCATAGATACTGTTGTTATAACCACTGTGCCTGCAATTGTTCTTATAATCATATTTTTCATTTTTACCCCTTATTTAGATTTTTGGTTAGTTAAAGAATTTACTTCTTTTTTTACTGCTTCATATCTTTTAGATATCTCCTCATGTCTTTGAAAACCACTTTCAATATCTTTTTTCATACCTTTATGGTTACTATATATTTTCATTGTATTTTTCAAAAATAGTACCTCTTTACGCAAATCAACCTTATCACTTGCTAGTGACGAAGTTGAAATAATAACCCCCGTTAGTATTATTAGCTTCTTTTTCATATTTATTTCCTCCTTTTGATAATAAATCTGAGTGTATTATTTCATATCATTCTTACCCAGCTTTACCTGGATAGATTTTTGCACTTGGTTTTGTGAAATCATTACATTATCTTTCATTGAAGATTTTCTTACTTCGCAAAAATTAATCTCTGTTGAATTTTTTGTTTTCATCTTTGTATTCCTCCTTTTAAACATATGAAATTATATTTAAACACTTTTACCCGTCTTTACCTGGTTAACGAAATGAAATAGTAGTTCTGAAACCATGGGTGAATTACGAATGATGAATAGAAAAGTTGATAATAAGTGAGATTGAGAAAATGATTAAAATATGCATTATTATAATAAATCTGACTATACTCTAAAACTTTTATTTAAGATGCTTTTATATAGAATAAAACATAAGTGTATTTTGGAGTGATTAATTGAAAGCAATACTGAATTTTTATATTAATATCAAACTAGATAGCGCATGCAATATCGAAGATACAAAGTTCTATATGGATGAGTTTTGTCAGCAATTCTAACTCTAAAATAATTAACTAAAAAAAGGCAAATATAAATCTCTAAAAAAGCCTTTATTTATCGTATTTACAAGCACTTTAAAACTATAATTTAGCTATAATAACCCTTTAAACAAGGGGTTATTATGAGTTATAAACAAACAAATATTTTCGATTTTTTAATAGATACATTTACTTCAAAGATTGATAATATTAAAGATACACGAAGACAAAGAGATGACATAAAATATAGTTTAAAAGATATTATATTATCAGCATTTAGTATATTTTACTTTCAAAGTAAAAGTTGGTTAAGTTTTCAAACTAAGATGGCAACCTCAAGAGGTAGTAGTAATGCACAAACAATGTTTGGTATAGATAATATTCCTAGTGATAATCATATAAGAAATATACTAGATAAAATAAAACCTGAAGCATTCAAAGTAATATACGATAAAGTTATTGAGTATCTTGAAAAG
>JAYEIM010000482.1:0-4246 GCA_034660095.1 Campylobacterota bacterium
ATCGATCCTGGTAGTGGTGACCTTGAAGTTATGAAAACAGTATTTAATAGAGCTAGAGACTACTCTCCATCAATTGTATTTATAGATGAGATTGATACTTTTGGTAGTCGACAAAAAAATGGAAGTAAAGCAGTAATCAATGAACTTCTTACACAAATAAATGGCTTTAGTGAAAATCCAGACGAGTCTATCTTTATAATAGCAGCGACAAATCATAAGGACGATATAGACTCTGCAATACTTAGACCAGGGCGAATTGAACTTCATATAGAGATACCAACATTAGACACAAAAGGTAGAGAATACTTCATAAATAAAATGCTTGAAAAACCATGTGAGAAGAATATAGATGTCTCAAAGCTTGTGATGTATAGTGCAGGTATGACAGGAGCTCAGCTTGAAAAAGTATCAAATGAAAGTTCACTTTATGCACTTAGGTATAGACTTAGTAATATAACAGAAGATATAATTTTAGAGCATATAAATATTGAAAAATATGGACATAGAGTTACAGGTAAATCGATTGAAGAGATGCTAGGGGAAACAGCATATCATGAAGCAGGACACGCTGTAATATCAAAGGTTCTTAATCCAGATGCTAAAATAGAGCAGATCACAGTGACACCAAGAGAAGATACACTAGGCTTTGTGTCTTACGATGTTGAAGGTTCAAACTCAAATCCATCTAAAAAAGATTTAGAAAATAAAATATGTGTAGCATATGCTGGACGAGTTGCTCAGATGAAACAATACGGAGAAGATGGTTTAGATACAGGTGCAAGTAGTGATCTTAAACAAGCTACAAAAATTGCATTTTTAATGGTTTCAAGTTTTGGTATGGATGAAGAGTTTGGAGATATTAGTGTTGAAGGGGCATTGCAAGTTATAAATCATAATAATAATTTGCTGGACAATACATTTTTAAAATCAGAAGTTGAACAAAGAGTAAAAGAAAATCTAAAATCTTTAAAGACCAAAACAGAAGAATTAGTATCTAAACATTGGACAAAGATTGATAAATTAGCTAATGAATTACTTGAAAAAGAAGTAGTTCACGAAGAAGAACTCAATAAGCTCATGAATATAAAGTAAATTTAACAAAGGAAAAATATATGGCAGTAACAGTAAATGAGATAAGCAATTGGTTAAACGATAAAGGATTAAGTCATCAAGTAATTAAGGAAAACAATAAAATTTTATTTGGTTTTAAAACTAAAGATGATTTAGCATGTAGCATTAAAATAAAAGTTAAAGAAGATGGTGAACTATTACAAATCTATTCTAATTTACTTATAAATGAAGATCAAGATATCTTAAAAGTAAAAGACCATAAGTACTCAGCTTTAGTACTTCAACATATGCTAAAAATCAATTACAATGAAAAATTTGGTACATGGGAATTTGATCCAAAAGATGGTGAAATAAGATTTGCTGTAGAGATACCTCTTGAAGATGCTATTATGACCGAAAAACAGTTTGATAGAATCATTAGTCATGTGTTAAATTCTGATTCAGGATTTTTAGAAATATCTAAAATCATGGAAACAGGTGAATGTCCTGAAGATAGTGTTGAGCAATTGTTTATGGATTTGGATAATTTTTTTAATGATGATGAAGAATTAACCGAACTGCTTGACAATCACAATGCAGAAAGGTTTTCAACAAAAAAGAAAGATGATGTAGAAGATGGGATTTAAAAGAATATAAGCATACCTCTCTACACAAATATCTCACTAAAACACATTAAATAATTTAAAATTATTTATACTAAAATAGGATAAATATTTAGCTTATGAATTATCAAATAAAGTCTGTGTTTATCGTATATTTAACCGCTTTTAAAACACTATTTAGATATAATTATTTATTATATTTATAAGGAATAATTAAATGGAAATTCGTTTAAAAAAAGAGCAGATATATTGGTTAGAGGATATATAAATATGCAAGAAAGAGCAACAAATGGATTAAAACTACTAATGGAAGATAAATCAATAGCACAAGTACAAGCATCATGGAGATTTTTCAATAATCCTAAAGTAACTTCAAAAGAGTTATTTTCTCAATCTTGTATGTTAGTTTGGAAAATAGCAAATGACAATAGTGTTAATGCTAAAAAATTAAGAAAAATATTAATAGAACTAAGTGGTAAACAAATTCAAAGAGGTGTTGATTGGACTTACCCTGCATTATTATCAGGTTTAGAGCAGTATTTATCGACTGTAGATTTGCTTATGAGATTTAGTGCTGATGAAATTTTTAAAATGAAAGATGAATTATCTGAGATTATGGGGTTTGAAATTTAGGGGTTATTTGTGTAGAGAGGTATGAATATAAGAGTATAACAATAATTGGAAATAATTGACACAGAATTTATTACACTCCCGATTTTTTTACGCTCCTTTTTGATATCTATATTGTCCATTCAATGAGTGGACAATTAACTTGGATACATTCCAAAACTTTTTAAAAGTGCCTTACTGGAGTACCTATATTTTCATTATTGCACTAAACACTTTAGAACTATATATTTTCTATATTAAACTTATGAATTGTTTTTTTAAATTCTATATACTCTTCATAATCATTTTTATTTAAAAGCCTATCATCCGTTAGTCCTTCATCATTCATACTAATGTAGTAAGATAAATTTTCACTAATATCTAAATTGTCATACAATTTTCTTATGTCTTTAGTTTCAAGTGGGCTATAAAGTCCGTTTTTATAGTCCTTATAAAGCTGAGTTCCTGTTGCTAAATAAGTTGGACTAATATGAAGGTTAATTTTTGAATTATATTTTTTTGATAGTTCTCCAAAATATTTAGAAGCTTGATTTATATCATTTATTGCTTCATCTACACTCATATCCTTATCTGGAACAGCTTTATACATCATATAAACCTTTAATGACACATCTATTTTTACTAAATCTTTAATTTTATTTTCTAAAATAATCTTTTCAAGTCCTTTTTTATAGTAACCATTTCTGAGTTCATCATCAAATATCTCAAAACCAATAGCAAGTTCTAATGTAATATTTTGATTTAATTTATTTATCTTTTGTGAAACTGTTTCTAACTGCTTAAAGTCTGTGTAGTCATCTATCCTTGTTTCAAATATGATTTTTTTAAGATTTTGTAAACTTGAGACTGTGGATTGAACTGCATATAGTAAAGCTTCTTTTGACATTGTTTTTGGGTCTAATATAGATCCATTATTACTCAGTACAATCTCTTTTATACTTAGCTTTTCTTCTTTTGATAAATTATGTTCATAAGTATTTTCTATCTGTTTTTTTATATCTTCATCATTTAATATTTTAGAACTTGAACTAACAGTTGGTAAGTTACACCCAGCACATCCACCTTTTTCCATTTTGTATCTGCATTTTGGACTATATAGTACTAAAAAAAGAGCTTTACCTAATAATGATTCGTAAAACCAAAAAACAATAGACTCACCATCTTCTTTATACTTATCTTGCCATTTTTTATTGATTGACGGTTCACTGTATTCATATTGAATCAGTTTTTTACCTATAACTCTATCGTAGGGTAAACTGTTTATTTGACACAAATAGTAAAAAAGTCCTCTAGGATCATTTGAATCTACATATGAATATATTTTTTTCTTTAATTTATCATCAAGTCTAAAATTATCTTCTAATAGTTTTATAATTTGCAGGCCATTTTGACTAAACAGAGTTAATTGAAGAGATAAACATACAAGTAGAAATAGTATAAAATCATCATTTGATTCAAACTTGTTATTATAAACTTTAAATGTATGATAAATATGCTCTATTAAATATAAAAGTAGATGTTCTTTATCATCAATACTATAAAGCCCTTGGTCTGATTTATTTTGTTTTATAATTTCTTTAAGGTATAGAAGTACTTTATAAATATTAGCACTATCTAAAATGAAGTTTTCATCATCACTTATATTATAAAGTACATTGTGACCTTCATTTAGTAAAAAGTATTTATTTAAAAGTTTTGTGTTTATTTGTATCATTAAATAAATCTACTTTTAACAATGGCAATAAGCTTTTCAATTTGTATTTCATATTCTTCTAAACTATCTATCTCAATTATAGGAAAACTATTCCAGTCTCTATCAAATATTCCATCACTAACAATATTTTTTTCGGCCAGCATAAAAACTTCTTGCCCTAATGAAATTGCCATTCCTGATTCAATATGAATCCAACCAGAAGTATAAATTACATGATTTTCTTCTGTTT